>CAXEUS010000144.1:0-4711 GCA_963999385.1 uncultured Candidatus Poseidoniales archaeon
AGGAATCCTGGGACATCGACGAAGGTGAGCAATGGTATGTTGAACGCATCGCAGAAGCGAACGAACCTCGCCCCCTTCACGCTCGCATCAATATCCAGACAGCCAGCGAGTACCTGGGGTTGGTTGGCCACCACACCTACCGGGTTCCCACCTAGCCGAGCGAAGCCGGTCACGATGTTAGCAGCGAACTCTCGTTGTGATTCTAGGAACTCTCCGGAGTCCACGATTTCAGAGATTACCTCGAGTACATCGTAGGGCTTGCCTGAATCAGCGGGGATGATATCGCTGAGTGCGTCGCAACTACGGTCAACTGGGTCAGAGCAGGTACGACTTGGTGGCGACTCTAGATTGTTGAGTGGCATGTGCCCTACCAACCTGCGAACAAGATGGAGAGCATCTTCGTCATCGGATGCGGTGAAGTGTGTTACCCCGGATTTGCTGGCGTGCGTACTCGCCCCTCCAAGTTCCTCGAATGATACCTCTTCGTTGGTGACAGTGCGAATGACCTCTGGGCCAGTGATGAACATGTGCGCGGTCTTGTCGACCATGATGACGAAATCAGTGATTGCCGGTGAATAGACAGCCCCACCCGCGCACGGGCCCATGATTACGCTGATTTGTGGAATGATTCCACTCGCCTGCACATTGCGGAAGAATATCTCAGCGTAGCTCCCAAGGCTGGCCACTCCCTCCTGAATGCGCGCCCCGCCGCTATCATTCAGGCCGATTACTGGTGCGCCCGTCTTGAGCGCCATGTCGAGTACCTTGCAGATCTTGAGTCCGTGCATCTCACCAAGTGAGCCGCCGTAGACGGTGAAGTCCTGAGCATAGCAGTAGACTGGCCGGCCGTCAATCGTTCCGTGTCCAGTTACTACCCCATCTCCCGGGATGACGTTCTGGTCCATTCCGAAGTCGCGGCAGCGATGCTCGACAAGTGGATCAATCTCTTGGAAGGAGCCGTCATCGAGCATCAGTCCGAGACGTTCGCGAGCGGTCAGTTTGCCCTTTGCGTGCTGCGCATCGACGCGAGCCGAGCCGCCGCCAGCCTCAGCTTGGGACTTGCGCCGGCGCAGGTCACCGAGTCTATCCTCGTTCTCCTCCATGTAATCGCTGATTCGAACAACTGCGTGCCGTTTATTGTCTTGGCGTCACCTACGGTGACGCTTAACAGCATAGAGAATGGGTAAGTTGTCGTTCAATTGAAGGGGGTCAGGCGACTCGATGCGGACGTGAGCACCCCGTTGCGCATCGTAATCGCCAAGCCGGGTCTCGATGGCCATGACCGCGGCGCCAAGATAGTAGCACGAGCTCTGCGCGACGCCGGCCATGAGGTAATTTACACGGGATTGAGGCGAACACCCGAGCAGATTGTGCGCACGGTGATGGATGAGGATGCTGACCTGCTGGGTCTGTCCAGTCTTTCGGGAGCACACGACTTCCTTTTCTCCAGGGTATGTACTCTTCTGGTCGAGGCCGAACTGAAGGATGTGGTGGTGTTCGGTGGTGGCATCATCCCCGAAGCTGACCGCGCCCCGTTGCTCGAGTCTGGCATTCGCGCTATATTCGGTCCTGGGACAACCATCGAAGAGATGCTCTCGTTCGTATCGGAGTTGATTGTCCGTCGCACTGCCGGTGAGCCGAGCGGTGTTGGTGAAGGTGGAGACTGGACTTGGCAGGGGACGGGTGCTGTCTGATGGATGCGACTGAGGCTTTCAACGCGGCAACGGCAGGCGACCGCCGGTCACTTGCTCGCCTGCTGACATTGATTGAATCAGGCAACACCAACGGTGCCGAACTCGGATTCAGTCAACGTGGAGAAGATGGACGCATCCTCGGTGTGACCGGTTCACCTGGAGTCGGCAAGAGTTGTCTGGTCGACAAACTACTGCAAGAATGGGCAGCAGCAGGTGAGAAGGTGGCGGTGCTGGCTATTGACCCCTCGTCCCCGGTCACCGGTGGTGCCCTGCTGGGAGACCGGATGCGCATGCAGTCCGCCGATAATCTGGAAGAAGTCTACGTCCGTTCGGTCGCCACACGCAATCAACCCGGTGGTTTACCTGTCAGGCTTGGCGCGATGGCCGAGACACTGCTCGTCTGCGGATATGACAGGGTGGTCGTTGAGACAGTCGGCACCGGACAGACCGAGGTGCGCATAGTCGCCGTCGCCGACCGTGTGCTGCTAGTCGAAGGCCCAGCCAGAGGGGATTCGATTCAGGCAGAGAAGGCGGGGCTGCTTGAACTGGCAGATATCGTGGCGGTGAACAAAGCAGACTTGGAAGGTGCTGAAAGGTTCGCTGATGAGATACGCAACTCGCTCGAATTGACAGGGCCAGCTCCTCCGGTACTGCTCGTGTCTGCGCACGACGGAACAGGGATTTCCGATCTGGCAAGTGCGCTGAATGAACTTGGTCCAGCACGTGCAGCCCAGCGAGCCCGCTGGCGTGAGCGCCTGCTATCTGAATGGGAGGCGGCCCTGCTCACACGAGATGATGTGGACAAATTGCTCGACAACCTTGAATCGGGAGATTCTAGCGTATCAGAAATTGTAGATACATTCTATAGAGGGAGTGATTGAATGACTAATGGGTTGCTATTGAAACCAGATGATTACGAGGCTGACCATGTGAAGCACAGCGTTGGAGGCATGGGTGGACATCTGTTTCGCAGGGCGGTTCATCTTGCCATGGCTGTCCTACCATGGATCTATTACTGGCATGGCGATTACATAGCTGAGATATTCCGAGTGACCCCTCCTCAGTTCGCCAGTGCGGTTGTTATCATCATCATCACAGCCGAGGTGGTGCGTCTGAAGATTGGATTCACCATCGTAGGGCAGAGAGAATACGAAGCACATCAAATCAGCGCGCTCGCCTGGGGCGCCATAGGTGTGGGATTGACCCTGCTTATCGTACCCGAAGCGGGCCTGAAGGGGGCAGCATTCGGAGTCCCACTCATCTGGTCGCTAACCTTCGTAGATCCGCTGATGGGCGAGTTACGTCGCGCTGATGCAGCCCCGCGCACTGTCGCAACGGCTGGAGTCGTGGCATGTGCGTTGATTTGGATTGGATGTGGATTCTGGCTAGGCACACCGTTCTGGCTGGCACTGATGATGGCCCCAGTCACCGTCGCCGCTGAGTGGCCCCGTCTGCGTTGGATTGACGATAACGGGATGATGATGCTCGTCCCGCTAACTCTGCTGTTGTTGCTGTATCCATGGATTGGCTGAATCGCACTCTCTTACCAGTGCACTCCAGCGCTTCCTGCCGGCACTGTCAATACCTTTACAATCCGTTTTCAGGTGGCCGGACCGATGGATGCGGATGAGAACGTCCACGACGATGCCCCTCCGCAGAGCCTCTACCTGCTAGCATACTCTATCGCCCTCATCGCCACCTTGGTCATCGGCGTAGTCTACTGGTGATTTACAGCCGCTCACTCTCTCATGCAGGGTTTGAAAGCCGGCGCCTGCTCGAATGCTACGATGTGTGGCATTACCGGATCGCTGGGTGGCGGGGATGCTGACCTGGTGCGCAGGATGGCAACCTCGCTGGAGCATCGCGGTCCTGATGGAGTTCGCACATGGGAAGACGATGATTGTGCACTGGGTCACTCGCGCCTCTCCATCGTCGACCTTGCATTATCGAACCAGCCGATTGGCTCGGAACATGGCTGCTGGTTGGTGCAGAATGGAGAGATCTACAATCAAACCTCACTGAGGGCAGCAGAGGAAGCATATCCGTGGCGTACACAGGGTGATGCAGAGACGATACTGGCGGCGCATGCAGCTACGATTTCAGCTCCGACCACCCCTCCCGGTCCGGCCTCGAAAGGGGTCCGCGTCGGTTGGGTGAACCGGACGGGCAGAGCAGCCGAAGCAGGGGGCGAGGCGGCTCGACATGTCGACTGGGTGCAACGATTGGATGGCATCTGGGGATTCGCTCTCTGGGATTCTAGGCATCGCGAACTGATTCTGTGCCGCGACCCGCTCGGAGTCAAACCGTTGCTGCGCACCCAGACGGATGACGGTTCCCTGCTGTTCGCCTCAGAGGCGAAGGCGTTCCGGCACCATCCGGGATACACGTCTGTGATGGATGAGGCAGCCATGGTGGTGCGACTCGCCTACGAATACCCGCTCGATGAGACGAGCCTGTTCGCGGGGGTGGCTCAGGTTCGACCGGGCACTGTTGAGACCTGGCGACTCGATGAATCAGGAACAGCGGTGCTCACCGGAGTGGCTCGCTACTCGCGTGATGAGGTGAATCCTGCTGCTAACTGGAATGCCGATGATGATGCGGCCCGATTGCTCGACAGCCTGTGCGAATCGGTCGAGGACCGTCTGATGTCCGACGTGCCGCTCGGCATCATTCTCTCTGGTGGTCTTGACTCCAGCATGATTGCAGGATTGGCACATCGAGCAGCGAAGGCGGCTGGTAAGCCGGTTCCAGAGTGTTGGACGATTGCTGAGAGTGAAGACAATCCGGACTATCGCGCGGCAGAGGATGTAGTCGCCTCCCTCGACCTTGCTCACCATACGAGTACACTCGAGGAGGATTCGTTTTGGAAGTGTCTCCCCTCACTTGCTTGGCACGGCGAGGACCTCGACATCTCCGTACTCTTCTTCCAACCGCTGTTCAAACAGATGGCTCAAGATGTCAAAGTTGGATTGTGTGGCCAAGGAGCTGACGAACTGCACGGCGGCTATCCGCGCTAC
>CAXEUS010000145.1:0-1987 GCA_963999385.1 uncultured Candidatus Poseidoniales archaeon
GACTTCGACATGGACACTACCGCTGCTGGACATGCTCTCGGTCTCTGAGCGCTGGCATTCCCGCTTCAATCCGCCGCTTGCGAACCATTCATTCCCGAACCCCGTACACCGGAACCGGAGTGAGGACTGGAGATGCGCACCGAGCCGCCCGGGGGGGCCGAAGCGGAAGCCGCACAATTAGCGGAGCCTATCCACATCATGGGTGCAGGTCTGTCAGGACTCGCCGCGGCCATTACATTGGCGAATGCAGGACGAGAGGTGCATGTACACGACATCCGCGAGGATTCCGGAGCGCGCTTCGACGGTGACTTTCAAGGGTTGGAGAACTGGACGAGCGACTCCGATTTCGTGGATGAATTGGCTACTTGGGGAATTGATTTGTCCGACTTCAAGACAACGGACTTCCACAGCATAGATCTCATCCATCCAGACGACGAGATAAGCAAGGCGTGGAGCCCGAAGGTCGCCTTCCGCGTGGTTGAACGAGGCACCGCTCCCCACACCATCGACCAGAGCATGAAACGCCAGGCGCTGGCAGCGGGAGCTAATCTGCACTACAAGTCTCGGGTGGATCCAGAGGATTGCCATATTGTGGCGGCGGGTCCGAAGGACACCTCGGCATTGGCGTTCTGCGAGGTGTTCGAGACCTCGTATCCAAACACGGTCGCCTTCCATCTGAACGACAAGTTGGCACCGGGCGCGTACGCCTACATGATTGTCATCGACGGGGTGGGCCTCATCTGCTCCTGTCTGTGGCGCAAACAGGAGCGCAACGAGCGCTTCCTGAACGAGACGCTGGCGTGGTACGACAAGCACTATCCAGAACTAGAGCGGAAATCGGTGAAGAGAATCGGTGGCAAGGGAGATTTCACCCTCAATCGACGCTACAAGGTGAACGGCCGCTACTACGTCGGCGAGGCGGGGGGCCTGCAGGATTTCATGTGGGGATTCGGTATGCGTTACGCCATCACCAGCGGTGTGTTGGCAGCGCAGGACATTCTGGGTGAGTGTGACTACGAAGCAGAGGTGAAGCACCGGCTTCTGCCAACGGTTCGCACGAGTGTCTCCAATCGCTGGTTGATGAACCGGGTGAGCAACCGAGCGTTCAAGGGTCTGGCAAAGAGGTGGATGAAGGACCAAGAGAAGCGACAGGACGGGCTGCCATTCATCGAGAAATTGTTCCGTCCAGATGCATTACGTTGGTTGGTGTACAACCTGTTCGCCCGCTGGATGCTGAAGAGGGTGGACACCGGAGATGACAGGGTGATTCATCGTCTGCCCTACCGAGGTTCTCTCAAGCGGGACGAGTGGAATGAGTCTGAAGAAGCGCTGACCGTCGGGGAACGGTGGAAGAAGCAGCGGCGCAGTAACAGAAAATCCTCCACGGAAGAAGAATGAGTGCACCTCTGATACCATCACGCGCAGACCAGTAACCGCAAGTGAACGCTATTCTGTTGCGACGGTTGGTTGATATGGAGGACGCGATTCAGCCGCGGCATGGCAGTATGGGACGACCTTGAGCCGATGGAGAACGGACTCGTAAACTACGGCGTGACCGACAACGGCATCGCCATCATCGAACTCGCCTCCGACTCGGCTGGCGACCCACTGGAAGGAGATGCCATCGGCCCGAACACCTACACTCACGGCATGATGCGTGACATCGACAGTGCGGTGGTGCGCGCGCGCTTCAACGACGACGTGCACGTCATCGTCATCACCGGTCACGGTGAGAAGTTCTTCAGCGCTGGAGCGAGCATCTCGATGCTCAACTCGGTCACTCCCGGATACAAGTACAACTTCTGCCTACACGCCAACGAGACGCTCTCACGTCTCGAACAGACTCCCAAACTGGTCATCGCCGCCATGAACGGACACGCGGTCGGCGGCGGGTTGGAGATCGCCATGGCAGCGGACATTCGCATCGCCCGCAAGGACTCCGGTAAGTGCGGCCTTCCTGAGATCAACTTGGGAGTACTGGCCGGAA
>CAXEUS010000146.1:0-10522 GCA_963999385.1 uncultured Candidatus Poseidoniales archaeon
GGAGAGACTTCCTCAGCCTCCAAATCTATCTCGGGCAGATACCGCCTGAGGGCTTTCATCGCACCTTCACGAACAAGTGCCGAAATATCGGCACCGACGAAACCGTAACTGTTCTCGAGTGCCCACTCCATGTCAAAGTCGTCGGAGATTGGCATACCGCGCGTGTGAATGCCGACAATCTCCCGTCGTCCCTCCTTGTCCGGGACGCCTATCTCGATTTCTCGGTCGAAACGACCAGGTCGGCGTAGAGCTTGGTCAATCGCATCTCGTCGGTTGGTGGCACCGATGACAACGACGTTGTCGCGTCCCTGCATGCCATCCATCAGAGTGAGTAGTTGAGCAACGACTCGGCGTTCGACCTCGCCAGTGACATCCTCTCGCTTCGGGGCGATGCTGTCGAGTTCATCGATGAAGATGATTGCAGGCGCCTGCGCGGCAGCCTCGTCGAATATCTCGCGTAGTTGCTTCTCGGATTCTCCGTAGTACTTGCTGATAATCTCCGGACCGTTGATTGAAGTGAAATGGGCATTGGTTTCGTTAGCGACCGCCTTGGCAATCATCGTCTTACCTGTTCCTGGTGGACCATGTAGCAGCACACCCTTAGGCGGATCAATTCCGAGGGTGCGAAACAGGATGGGGTGCTTTAGCGGCAGTTCAATCATCTCACGAACCTTCTGTAGTTCGTTACCGATTCCGCCGATGTCTTCGTAGGTGATGCTCTGAATAGCACCGCCTTCCTCCTCGTCGACCGCTTCGTCCTTGATGACTATCTCAGTCTCGGGCAGCACCTGCACGATTCCCTTGGGGGTGGTCGACTGAATGGCGAACGGTAGCGCCTCGGCGAACAGCGTCATCCCGGGGATGAAAATGCGGTCACCCGCCACCACCGGTCGCTTGTTCAGACCGCGTCTTGCGAATCCCTCGATTCCTGGGCCGAACCTCACCTTCTGCTTGCTCGCCATCACCGGCGATAGTACGAGTCGAGTACACGGCTTCGCCTCCACCTTCTTGATGCCCACATTCTGGCCGAGATTCGCTCCGGCGTTCTTGCGGATGATACCGTCGATACGGATGACACCGAGGTTGGCATCCTCAGGTCGACAGCGCCACACTATGGCGGCAGTGGTGTCGTCACCCTTGATCTCGATGACGTCACCCGGTTTGAGGTTCAGATCGTTATCGAACGGAACTCTGGCGCGGCCGTGGCCGACATCACTGGGAATCGCCTTCGCCACCTTCAACGTCAGCTTCTTCTTGTCGCTATCGGCCATCTCCGAACACCCCGCTACATAGTCCCGATTTCACGGACTCACTAAAAACCATGCAAACCGAAACCTGCCTTCAGGCGGTTCTAGCAACCGACCCCTTCAACGCGCAGTATTCATGACCGCGAGCGGGTCCGCAGAGCCAATGGCGCATGTTCTGGAGAGCGGATTGGAGTTCCTTGAGCGCGATAATCCCAACGGTCTCCCGTGCGTGCGCGGCTACAACATCATAGGAGGACAACTGACCTCTGCCTCCGACGGTGGAACCTTCGAATCCACCAACCCTGCTAGACTGGCCGACTGCGTGGGTGTGTTCCCCCATTCCACGAAAGATGACGTTCACGCCGCCCTCGACTCCGCCGCCGCCGCCTTCCCGGGATGGGCCGCCACACCAGCCCCGACCCGCGGACAGGTGATTGGGAACATGGGTCGGCTGCTGATGGAACACAAGGATGCGATTGTCGCGCTAGAGACGCGCGAAATCGGCAAGACCCTCAAGGAATCGGGCGGTTCGGTGCAGGAGGCGATTGACACCTGCCTGTTCTTCCAGTCTGAGGGGCGCCGGCTATACGGACAGACTGTCAATTCGGAACTGCCGAACAAGGAGCTGTTCACCTATCGCCGCCCACTTGGGGTGTGCGGCATCATCAACGCTTGCAACTTCCCGGCGGCGGTTCCCTTCTGGAAGATGATTCCCGCCATCATGTGCGGCAACACCTGCGTGTGGAAGTCGCCACAGGATGCACCACTGCTCTCATTCGCCTTAGCGCGTATCATGCACGAAGCCGGTCTTCCTGACGGAGTCATCAATGTCGTGCATGGACGTGGGAGCACTACCGGACAACTGCTCGTGGACGCAGTGGACGATGGCAAGGTGAACAAGATTAGTTTCACCGGTTCTACGGCGGTTGGCAAGATGATCGGTGAGGTGTGCGGAAGGAACCTCGTCTCATGTTCACTTGAACTCGGTGGCAAGAACCCACTTGTGGTGATGCCGAGCGCGGATATCGACAACGCCCTCGCGGGCGCGTACTGGTCTGGATTCGGCACAGCAGGCCAGCGCTGCACGAGCCTTGGCAACCTCATCGTCCACCAGGACATCTACGACGACTTCCTCGAACGCTACATGGAGATGGTTGGCACAACGAGGATTGGGGACTCAATGCGCCACGACGATGTGCTCTACGGACCGATGCTCTCCGAGAAGTACGCCAAGGATTTTCTCGCCGATGTTAGCGGACTGGAGGAACAGGGAGCGACTGAACTGGCTGGTGGTGGGCGGATTACCGAGGATAACAAACCAGATGGATTCCAAGGTGACCCTTCAGAAGGAGTCTATCTCTGGCCACATGTCTACGCGGGTGTCACAGAGGATATGGACTGCTTCCACGACGAGATTTTCGGTCCTGCGGTCACCATAGTCAAGGCAAATGACTTCGACCACGCGCTGCATCTAGCCAACGCTTCACCCTACGGACTTTCGAGTGCTATCTACACCAATGACAGGATGGAGGCCTACCGCTTCAAGAGCGAGGTGAAGGCGGGTATGACCAGCATCAACAACTCGACCACCGGGGCAGAGGCGCACTTACCATTCGGCGGAGTGAAGAACTCTGGAAATGGTACTCGTGAATCTGGAATCTGGGTCATCGAGGCTTACTCCTACTGGCACGCCATCAACGACGAACTCAGCGGAAAACTGCAACTAGCGCAGATGGATGTCGACGAAATAGACATCGAAGAAGCCGAGGTCGACTGGACATCACTTGCATGAAATTGCAGACGAAGGGTCGACTCAATCAGTGCATCATTCGGCCGATTCGGCCGCATAGTCGAACGTGCAGGTGTCGCCACAGGTGTCGTTAATCACACCCGTGAGCAGGAAATCTCTCACCATTTCGTTGACAGCTTCGATAGGACCAATCTCGTTGTGCGCCTTCGACGACTGGTCGAGCGGTGGCGCCGAGTTGTCATCGGGCATGACGGGATAGCCGCCGTCCCAGTAGACGACTGCCGAACCGGAAATCGGCCCTGCGGCGGGTGTCAGGCCGTAGGGTAGTCGAGCAGAGGAGTCGAGCACAGGAATCCCTGCAGTGCGTGCGGCCCGGTCAGAGGAGAGGGCGGGAACCTGGGCATCGTTGACCGAGATGATGGATATGAGATTGAACGGACCCAGTTCATCCGCGTAACCCTGCTCGGCAAAGGGGAGATAGGTCTCGGGGTCGGTCACGCTCCACAGTTGCTGGATGACCCCCACGAGCAGGGCACGATCGTTGCGCTGCGGATAACCTGCGAAACTGCTGAAACCCTCCACCCAGGGGGCAAAGTTGGTCGAGCGCTCAACCAACGTGGAGAATCCGGAACCGCCGACCCATAGCGCGGCGCGATCGATGTCCGGCGAGATGGCAACGACGCTTGACCCGTAGATTCCTCCCAGAGAGTAACCCATGTAGTGGACATCCGTAGAATCGACGAGATTGGTTCCGTCGTGCTGCATCTCAGCCAAATCTGAGCAGGCTCCCTTGAATGTACGAATCATCGACATCTTGTTGATCAGCGCCTGCTGAATCCGTTCTGCTTGATGCTGGAAGAAGACTGGGTTGACGACTCCGAGTTCTAGTGTTCCCACATCCGAACTGCTCCACCCGTAGAGATCGGTCGCCACGAAGGATACCTTGTACTCCTCTGCCCAGTCGATGACATAGCCGCTGGTTCCCTCACCTGTTCCGAGGAATCCGTGACCGAACACCACTAGAGGTCCGCTCTCGTTCAGATCAGCGAGTACCTGGGGAATCACCATTGTGAACGGAATCTCCGCATTCTCCACGAATTCTGGTGTTCCATTCGCGTCGCGGTTGAGCAGACTCGGAGGTTCCTGGGATTCGAGATACTGCGGTGCAGTGAATGTCCCACGAATGCGCATGAACGTCTTGTTGTCATCTCCATAATTCGGTTCGGCAGAGGTCACATTGCATCCGATTCCGTTCGCTCCCAGACGGTCGAGCGCATCGCTGCGCATCGCCAGCATTCCCCCGAGGATGGACCCATGTGAGGCGGTGTGGAACTTCCAAGCGGCCTGTATGTCATCTCGCGCATATCCCTCAGCCGCGAATGTTCCCAACAAAGAGTCGATTGCTGGCCGGCGGTTCTCGATGTCAGGAGACGTCGTGGTATTCCCATCGATGATGGCGCGCAGCGCATCAGACGGTTGGATTGGACTCCCAGAGGTGTCAGTCAGTCCTGAGAAAGCGACGCCGTAGGCGGTGTCGTAGTCGAGAGCCCCGAGTGTACGCAGGAAGACGATTGTAGCCGTCGGTCGGTCAGCCCTTGCATCGACCTCCACCCAGTGCGCGACCCGCTCACCCGTGTCAAGATTCAGCAGGATGGTCGGGTGGTCGTTCGCCAGAGAATCACCGATTGAATACTGGTCTGCCACGCCAGTCAAATCAGGGACTGTCGTGAACGCTGTCATAATCTGAGAAGAGGGAGTGATGCCATCGAATCGATTGAGAGCAGTGATTTCGACATGGGGCATGAGTCCGGTGCCTGGTAGCGTCGTCTCTGAATAATTGACCCTGAATCCGGTCGTGGTAGAGTTATCATCGACGAGGAAGGCGTCAGACGGGAACGGAAGCATGCAGTGAATCGGGTTCAAATCGTCACAGCCAGCATCATGCCTCACATCAACAGGAGGTTGTTCGGGAATTTCAGGAAAAATTTCATCCGTCATACCTTCATATTCCTCCTCAAAAAGGCAACCAGCCAAAAGGAGCGCCAGCACGACGGCGAACACCGATACACTTCGAACAGTTGGAACTGTCATGAACAGCCACAGTTCGGGGTTCGTTTTCAACTACTCTGTCAGGCAATTTGAACTGACTAAGCGCGAGTGCGGGATTCAAGGTGAGGTTGATAGGACGTAGCCAACCGAGTCGCGCACACGGAGAGGTGGCTTAGCGAGTGGGCGAAAACATCCAACTGCCGATGAAGAAGGGGTTCGGGGCAACCGACCGTGTCGATGATTGGTGGACGAGCCCTCTAGCGATGGCTGCCTATCTCGGCATTATGATCGTCTACGCGACTTGGCGCGGCTTCATGGAAGCTGACTTCTGGGTGTTCGAGGAACTGGGGCTGTCCGGGGGCCAAGGTGGCTCAGCCGGAACAATGGCCATTGAGTCAGAAGGGAGTCACGTTCTCTCGCCTCTGTTCAGTCCATTGATCATCCCGGGAGGGGCAGGACTTGGCGGACCTGTGCCTCGATTCCTCTGGTGGATGTCACCTGCAATGTTCATTCTCATTTTCCCTGCTGGCTTCAGAGGAACCTGCTACTACTACAGGAAAGCGTACTATCGAGCATTCCTACAGAACCCAAGCGCCTGTGCGGTCAGCAAGCCGTGGAATGAGTACAAGGGAGAGACAGGGCTGTTCCTCGTGCAGAATCTGCATCGCTACTTCCTGTATGCAGCCATAGTCTACCTTCCCATCCTATCTTGGGATGTCTGGCAATCGGTCAACTTCCACAGCGCAGATGGCGCTCACAGCTGGGGGGCGTCGGTGGGCACGCTGGTGCTGGCACTCAACGTAATCCTGCTCGCTGGATACACGTTCGGCTGTCACGCGTTCCGTCACCTCGTCGGCGGGGGCGCCAACGACTGGACCGGTTCGGGTGTGGCAAGGCTGCGCTATCGCATGTGGAGAATGTCCACCTGGTTCAATGAGAAGCACAAGGACTGGGCACTCTACTCGCTGTTCTGGGTGATGTTCGCCGATCTCTACGTCTACGGTGCAACGATGGGTTGGTGGACTGATTTGGTTTTCTGGGGAGGCATCACATGAGCGAATTCGAGACGCATCAGTTCGATGTGGTGGTCATCGGTGCTGGCGGTGCCGGTTTGAGGGCTGCCATCGAGGCGACCCGCGCCGGTGCGTCGGTGGCGGTAGTCTGCAAGTCGATGCTCGGTAAGGCACACACTGTGATGGCCGAAGGAGGCGCGGCTGCTGCTCTTGCAAACAAGGACCCGCGTGACTCGTGGGAGACTCACTTCCGTGACACGATGAAGGGGGGCAAGTATCTCAACGACTGGCGTATGGCAGAAATCCACGCAAAGGAATCCCCTGATCGCATCCGCGAACTAGAGCAATGGGGGGCAATCTTTGATCGCACTCCAGACGGTAAGACCAGTCAGCGTAACTTCGGTGGCCACACCTATCCCCGTCTGGCGCACATTGGTGACGCCACCGGACTGGAGTTGATTCGTACCCTGCAGCAGCGGGGTATTCACTCGGGAATGGAGGTGTTCATGGAGTACACAGTCAGGCGTCTGTTCACCACCGATGGTCGCATCTCAGGTTGCTTCGCCTACAATCGCGCCGACGGAACTCTGCACGTGTTCAACGCCAAGACGATTGTACTCGCCACGGGTGGCATCACCCGCTGTTGGGCGGTCTGTTCAGGTTCATGGGAGTACACAGGAGAGGGACATGCGCTAGCCTACTGGGCCGGCGCGGAGATGGGGGACATGGAATTCCTACAGTTCCACCCCACTGGAATGATCTGGCCAACGTCAGTCAAGGGCATCCTCGTCACAGAAGGAGTGCGCGGTGAGGGTGGAGTCCTGCGTAACAGCAAGGGTGAACGATTCATGTTCAACTATGTCCCGGAGATGTACGCCTCTGAGTTCGCCGACACCGAAGACGAAGCGCATCAATGGGTTAACGAGGTGGTATCTGGACAACAGGCGACCGTACGCCGCCCGCCCGAGTTGCTGACACGCGACGTGGTCGCCAAGGCAATCAACTCTGAGCGAGAGGCTGGCAGAGCGTCTGAGCACGGCGGCGTCTACCTCGATATCTCATGGCAGGATTCCGACCACGTCAGGAAGAAGCTCCCCGGAATGTACCATCAGTTCATGGAACTCGCTTCGGTTGACATCACCTCGGAGCCGATGGAGGTCGGGCCGACAGCCCACTACGTAATGGGTGGAGTCAAGGTGAACCCCGAAACTCAGGAATCCAGCGTTCCGGGACTGTACGCGGCTGGCGAGGCGGCTACCGGAATGCACGGCGCCAATCGCCTAGGTGGCAACTCACTCACTGACCTGCTCACCTTCGGCAAGCGAGCCGGTGAGTCCGCCGCGGCTGCTGCCGCAGACATTGACAAGTTCTCCTCGATAGACCAAGACGATTTAGACGAAATCGTATCCGAAACGTTGGCGCCATTGGAACGGCAGGGAGGAGAGAATCCTGCTAAGGTCGTCGAGAGTCTTCGCGAGATGATGCAGGAGAAGGTCGGCATCATCCGTACTGGCGACCTGCTGAACGAGGCGCTTACAGATCTCAGCGATTTGGCTGAGCGAGGGAAGCACACCTCACCTGGCGGAGGTCGAATCTACAATCCTGGATGGCATCAGGCACTGGAAATCGACGCAATGGTCGATATCAGTAGAATGTGCGCGCTGGCCGCGCTCGCTCGCGAGGAAAGCCGAGGCGCCCACACGCGGGACGATTTTCCTGTTCCAGATCGTAACGTGTGGGGGAAGGTGAACAGCGTCGTATGGCAGGGTGAGGCAGACGAGATGGAAATCCGCCATGAATCATATCCAACGATGCCGGAAGGGTTGAGCAATCTGCTGGACGCCAGTGACCTGAACGAGGAGGAGTGATGATGGCTGACGAGGTGACATTCCGGGTGTTCCGCGGGGAGCCGGACGACGAGGGTGAACCGTGTGGCGAGATGGTCGACTACACTGTGGAGCTCGACGAAGGGATGGTGGTACTCGACGTCATCCACAGAATCCAGGCGGAGCAAGCCGCTGACCTCTCATGTCGTTGGAACTGCAAGGCAGGCAAGTGTGGCTCGTGCAGCGCTGAGGTAAACGGGATGCCTCGCTTGATGTGCATGACTAGGATGGAGGATATTCTCGAAGAGACCCCAGATGGAGAACCTGTGGCAATCAAGCCGATGCAATCCTTCCCGTTGCTGAAAGATCTGGTGAGCGACACCTCATGGGCTTACGAGATCGATCAGAAGATTACTCCAATCACCGGTCCGGATGAATCAGATTGGAAATTCCACCAGCAGGAAGCAGATCGAATGCAGGAGTTTCGTTCATGCATCGAGTGTATGCTGTGCGTGGACACCTGTCACGTGCTGCGCGAGCACAAACTGTTCGAGGAGTTCGCCGGACCTCGATTCTTCGTGCGGCTCGCCAACCTCGAAATGCATCCGCTCGACACCTCAGATCGGTTAGCGTTAATCAAGGATGATTTCGGCATCGGTTACTGCAACATCACCCGCTGCTGCACCGAGGTATGTCCAGCTGGAATCAATATCACGGACAACGCGATTATCCCACTCAAGGAGAGAGTGGTCACCGAATATTACGACCCATTAGCATGGTTGGCTCGTAAACTGAAATTGAAGAGATGAACTTCCCTTCTTGACTTAGGAACATGCATTACATCATTGTAATCATAATTGCATGTTTTTGAAAAAAAAATGGCCGGGTCGCGGGCACCGAGGCGCCCACGAACCGGCCGTTCGCATGTCTTGTGTGTTGAGCCTATGTGTATTGGTCAGACTTGCTGTTCAGAGGTGGTCGACGCGCTGCTTCTTCACGTTGGCCTTCCAAACCTTGGCAGGGAGCCACGCTGGGCCTCCCGCTGGCTTGGCGACCTGCTCGCGCCATCCACTGAACACGTGCACCCTCTTGGTACCGCGCTCACGCAGGCTGATGTCTGTCTCTCCGCGGCTAGCCGCCTTCAGGGCTGCGCCCCGAGGCTGCTTGCTCGCGAACACTTGGCTCGTGTCCTTTCCGCCCTTCATCAGGACGAAGTACTTTTTATCACCCATTTTGGTAATCTCCGTGGTTCGCGGTTCCACGGTACTTACTTAAGGATTGGGCCGGTAAAACGCTATACTGCGTCCCATTCACTGTTTTTCCCATACTTCCATCATAGTCCTTCGAAGTCCGATTTGAAGCGCCGAAAACCGGTATTTCTACCGATTGATGAGAATTTCGTCCGAACAATAACTGCTCTGATGTGTACTCTAGAGCAGTCCCCCGAACAGCATCGCGCGCTACTTACAACTCCGCGCCCGCGAGAGTCTTCGTGTCGGTCACGCCCTCGATTTGCCGCACGTGCTCAACCACCGCGGCGGCGATGTCGCTCATCCTGCCAGCGGTCATCTTGACGATGATATCGTAGTCGCCGAACAGCAGCGTTGCGTCCTGTACCATGTCAAGCCCAGCGATGCTCTGGAACACCTCGAGCTCGCTTCCAGGCTGTACGTTGACGAGCACGTATCCGACTGCCATTGTTCGGTGGTGAACAACGAATAGAAATGAATGTTCGTGTGCGCGATGCAGGTTCAGTAGCGCTCCCATTGCGAAGTTCACTCTTCGCTATCTAGGAACTCGTCCAAGATAGATTCGTGCTCGGCATGTTCCTCTGGACTCACCTCGTCCAGACTGTGGTCCGAGATAGACGAATCACCCTCACCTGTCGGATCCTGAGCCATCTGCTGTAACTCCAGTTTCTGAACACCCTCCTTGAAGGAATCCTCTGGTGCCGCCCAAGTCGCATCCTGCTCGATGAGCTCGTCACTCATCTCTATGCTCCTGCGCCAGACCAAGACTGAGCTGAGCGCGACGATGAGTAGCAGCAGTAGAAGGCCAGCGACGACCAAAGCGAACGTCGCCATATCCAATTCTTCGGGGCTGGTCGTAGCCTGTTCCTCATCAGTTGAATCGATATCCTGTACTGCCAAGACGATCTTACCCGAGGTCGCGGCATCCTGATTACCGTGCACATCGGTGCAGCCGACGGTCAGAATGAACGGTGCGCCTTCGGCTGGTGGCCACCAGGTCGGAGCGAGGCGCCCATCGCTGCTTGGGGGTTGCTCGGACTTCAGCACTATCGAGGCGTTATCGTCACGCACCAACACCACGCACTCGGTTCCCTCATGACCATCTGGGTCGTTCACCTGCAACTCGAGTACGGTTGCTTCACCGACAATCACCTCGTTGGGAAGCGCATCGATGTTAATCCGCGGCTCCCCGTAAGATATCTGGAATGTCCATTCATTGGTTCCCCGCAGTCCATCGACGTCGGTGACGATGGCGAGCAATGTTGCTTCACCCTCGCTGAATTGATTGTCCACGGTCAACTCAAATCCCCACATGAGTTGGGCACTTTCGGGGAACTGACAGTCAGGCCAATCGATTGCGGAGGATGCCACCGGAGCAATCGTCCCA
>CAXEUS010000147.1:0-4884 GCA_963999385.1 uncultured Candidatus Poseidoniales archaeon
GGCGATTGACGTTCCTACCTCCTTTGTGAGAACAGCCCCACGCTCAGTTAGCCTACCCCAGCGTTCTTTGACACTGGGACTGTCCGACTCAATATCAGATTCAGCCACATTTCCTGCTGTTGGGTCGAGGGTATGAAGTTGAGGGAGAGTAGTTTCTAGTAAGCGGAAGCCCAATCTGCCGCGCGCGTGAAGGGACAATGGACTGGTGAGCAAATGTCGTTGCAGAGGGTCGGCTTGGAAGAGGTATCTTCCGCGCTGGACGACATGGAAGCCGGCGGCGAACAGGTCAATCTGCTGCTCGTGCGCCGTGAGCGTGAACCACGTGCTGAGTTCGCTCGAGTGGAGGAACTTCTAGCGCGAGCGCGCGGCATGGGAGTGCCAATCGAGGAGGGCTCGGATAGCGACCTGTGGCGAATGTCCAAGGAGACGGGAACTCCTGATGTGTTGGCTCTGGTCGGCCGACCCGCTGACGGCACCTTGGAGGAGGTGTGCGCTCGCGGTGGGCTGGTCTGGCTGCTCGCTGGCGCTCGCTATGCGGTGAACATCGGCTATTCGATTCGCACAGCCGAGGTGAGCGGAGCCGCAGCAGTGATCGTCGACACGGACATCAGCGGCGTGGAGCGCAAGACCGCCATTCGCACCTCGATGCGTGCCGACCGCTTCATCCCAGTTCTGTGGGGGGATGCGGCAGAAAGTGTGTCATCCTGGCGTGAGAGAGGATTCCGCGCCATTGCAATCGAGGATATCGGTACATCCGAGCCGTGGGATGTCGACCTGACCGGTGATGTCATGCTCATCGTCGGCGGCGAGCACGACGGGGTCCCTGAAGCGATTATGGAGCAGTGCGATGACGTGGTCAGTATACCGATGGCCGGGTTCGTGCCCTCCTACAATCTACAGGCACCGCTGGCTGTCGTCGCATTGGAAGCCCTGCGTCAGCGCCGTTCGTGACAGTCTCATTCGGTGGCTGTCTCGATAATCCATCTGTAGTTGACCACGGTCCAGGTCACCTCGACCTCTTCACCGGACTCGGTGGGGTCGAGGAGTGTGTTGATGGATACCGTGACGTCGTTGATGTAGGTCCCTACACCCTTGCCCCCGTTCTGCCAGCGCTCGTCAATTTCCTCGACAAGTGCGTTCTCGGCTGTGTAGTCCTGCCCATTGTACTCCGGGTTCACGTCAGCGTTGAGTACGATCTGCGGCAGCTCATCATTGCAGGAGTTGGACGCTCCCTCATGTTGCCCTCCTATCTGCGGTCCACCATCAACCTCGGCAAGTTCCAACTGTGCACTGACATCGTCGCAGAATCCCAGCCCCGCCTCGTCGGTCTCTGCGAAGTGGACGCTCACCTGCACGCTGCCGATGGCCCAACCTTCGATTGCGCTGGTCGTATGCTCGAACGAGTGGGTTGTCTGGTCGGTGATGAACGCCTTCTCGGTGACGGTCGTGACCTCCTCCTCGAAGCGCACCATGAACGTGCCACGCGGGTCAGGAGGCGGAGCCTCCTCGGGTGCGAGCATCCCGCTGATTAGCACATAACCACCCCATCCTCCGAGCACGAGCAGGAGAACAATACCTCCCGCAATCCAGACGCGCGGGTTCACCTGAGCCAGCCTCAGTGCTCCTCCACGAACGAACTCGAGCGCCGGTGGCAGGTCAGTAGCACCGCTATCCGCCATCGGTAATTGATGGGCACCGTGCGCAATAACCCTATGCCAGAACCCCCTGCGCGTGTCGATGTCCGAAGAGTTCCACCTCTCCGAGCGACCCATGGAGTCAGGAGTGTGCAAGGCGTTGGGCATCACTTATGGCGAATTTGGCAACGGCAAGGCGACCATCCACTGCACTGTTACTGAGGAGCACGTGAACAAGGGCGGAGTCGCCCACGGTGCACTGTTCTCAACGATGCTCGACACTGCACTCGGTGGCGCGCTGGTGTCCACGCTGCGCATCGAGATGTGGTGCGCAACGGCTCAATTGTCCATATCATTCCTTGAAGCGGGGCAGGTAGGTGACGAACTGACAGCACATGGAAGGGTGGTCAGGAGAGGCAAGGGTGTGGCACATCTAGCCGGGGAGGTGGTTGACCAGAAGGGCAGGGCACTCGCTTCAGCAACCGGGACGTGGGCCATATTCTCCACTAAACCCGACAAATTCCCTAGCAGGGATTGAGTATGCGACCGGATTGTTATTGAGTGACCAAGTGAAACCTATTCATAGAGCACCACCACGCAGGAGCGAGTAGCATGTTGTTCGGTAGCAGCGACAAATCCCAGGCAGGCCAGTTCTGGCTGCTCATGGGACTTTCACAGTTGTTCCTCGGCGCCTTCGCCATGGACCCTACCTACGAGGTACTGTCAATGCTGATGGGCACCTCGGGATGGGGATTCCTGGTCATATCACTCTACTTCTTTGTCAGCAAAATTAAGGATAATGACTTCGGAAATTTCGATGGCCGCTACAACCAGAGCGAGCACACTCTAATTTACCGCAACGATGAGGGTGATCTCGCTGAATATCATCCTCCAGAACCAAGTCGCAACTGGATGCGACTCCTAGTATTAATTTGGTTCACCGGGCTAATCGTCGGTTCGTCATTCATTTGAGGAGGGGCTGGACTGTCAGCGGCCAAGCCTGACGATGATTCAGGCAGACAGTTCGTCTCTGTCGACCATCTCCTGGGCGGCTATTACTCGATGTATCGCCGCTTCTTCTTCCTCTTCAGTGTCGTGATTGTGGGGATACTCACCCATTCTTTCGGCGCCCCAATCTGGATGTCGACTGCCGCAGCAGGATTCTCGATAGGCCCTATTCTCCTGCTCGAACAATGGTATGCTAACCGAGCATTGCAGCGAGATTGACGCGTTTCTAGGCACAACCTGGCAAGTGGTCAGCGAATTACTGATAACGTCGAAGCAATTGGGAGGGGTGGGTAGCATGGTTTCACCTCTAGATTTCATCTCATTCGTGGGAGACGCCAGCGGTCTAGAGCTGGTGTTCCTGCTCTCCGCCATCATCGGCAGCCTGCTGTTCTTTGTCTGGTTCCTGCTCACCATGATTGGGGGTGCTGCCGGCGACGTGCTCGAGGGCGTGTTCGACATCGACATGGGCAGTTCGGACCTCGCTTTCAAGGCACTAACCTTCCAAGGAATCATGGCCTTCTTCATGATGTTCGGATTGGTCGGATTTGCCATGCTCAACTCAGATCAGTCTGACGCGATGGCAGCCATGGCAGGAATCGTTGCCGGCTCCATATCACTATGGGGTGTTGGCAAGATGTTCGAGGGTTTCAAGCAACTCGAGATGCACGGCAACGTCGACATCGAGAATGCCATCGGCCAGACGGGTTCAGTATACTCGCGCATCCCGGCAGACGGCCCCGGGCAGGTGCAGGTGACCTTTCAGGGCAAACTGCAGACCCGTGCTGCAGTGTCGGCGGATGGGGCTTCATACGCTACTGGCGATTTCATCGAGGTGGTCGGCGTGGTAGGCGGCGACACCCTTGAAGTGAAGAAAGTAGAGAGAAGTGGACAAGAAGAGGAATGATTGGAGGAATTTGAGATGGCTAACGAATTTGCATGGACAGCGGTAATCATGGCGATTATCGCAATTTTCGCACTGACACTGATGTTCCTGGCATCACGCTACAAGCGTTGCCCATCAGACAAGATCCTGGTCATCTTCGGAGCTGGGCCGGGCATGCAAGGGAAGGCTGCGAAATGTCTGCACGGTGGTGGTGCGCTGATTTATCCGCTGATTCAGAACTACGCCTTCCTGGACCTGAAGCCGATGACCATCAACATCAACCTCACCAACGCGCTGTCCTACCAGAACATCCGCATCAACGTCCCATCAACATTCACCATCGGTGTCACCACAGACCCGAAGATGATGCAGAACGCTGCGGAGCGGTTGCTGCACCAGACCCCTGCGCAGATTGAGGATATGGCGAAGGAGATTATCTTCGGTCAGCTACGTCTGACGGTCGCTACCCTGACCATCGAGCAGATCAATCAGGACCGCGAACTGTTCCTTGAGGCGATTGTCAAGAACGTCGACCACGAACTGTTCAAGATTGGACTTCACCTCATCAACGTGAACGTGACCGACATCCACGATGAGTCGGACTACATCGAGAGCATCGGCAAGAAGGCAGCCTCCACCGCCGTGAACGCGGCGCTGGTCGATGTCGCCAACGCCGAGCGCGATGGTGCGGTGGGCAAGGCCGAGGCTGACCGCGAGAAGGATGTGCGCGTCGCCATGAACGTCGCCGATGCCACGAAGGGCAAGAAGGATGCCGAGCGAGACCAGCGTGTGCACGTCAAGGGGCAGGAAGCAATCGCCGTCGAAGGTGAGAACGTCGCCGCGGCGAACATCGCCGATTACAACGCCACGCTCGCCGAGAAGGAGGCGGAGGCCATGCGCCGCGCCGAGGTCGCCAAGAGGACCGCCGAGATGGAGGTCCAGAAGGCACAGTACGCGCTCGAACAGGAGCGTCTGAACGCTGAGGACATCGTTCGCGAGGAGATTCACAAGCAGCAGATTGAGATTGCTGCCGAGGCCGAGGCCGAGCGCCAGCGGCGCGTCGCCCGTGGTAAGGCCGACGCAACCCTCGCCCTCTACGAAGCAGAAGCAGAAGGTCAACAGAAAGTGCTCGAAGGCAAGGCGGCTGGTTATTCTCAACTGGTTGCCAGCGCTGGTGGTGACGCCAAGGCGGCAGCCACCCTGCTGATGGTAGAGAAGATTGAGGGCATGGTCGAGGCGCAGGTCGAGGCCATCAAGAACCTGAAGATCGACAAGATTACCGTCTGGGATTCTGGCGGCTCCGATGGCGAGGGTTCGACAGCGAACTTCGTCAGCAGCCTAGTGCGCAGTCTACCACCA
>CAXEUS010000148.1:0-14934 GCA_963999385.1 uncultured Candidatus Poseidoniales archaeon
AGTCGTTCATGCTGTCACCGTCGCCATCAAGGTCAGTTCCCCAATCTACGTCCCAGCAAACCTGCAGGTCCTCCAAATCTGATTCAGTGTCCGAATATGTTCCGGTTAGGGTGACAGGCATATCCTCACCCACGGCAAACGGACGGGTGATGTTCCCCACCGTAGGGGCAACGTTTGCCACATCCACCCAGGCATTCACCACACCACTGGCAGCTCCGTCGTTATCGACGACCTCCATGGCAATGACATGTGTACCAGACTCTGCCCAATCAAAATCGATGCTCGAGTTCTCGCCTGAGGTCTCAATGTACAGACTGGGGTCGACCTCGAGGTCTGGCTGCCATCCCCAAGTGAGTGAGTCCATGTCGTTGATCGAATCGTAGGCGGTTCCGTGCAGCGTGATTTGCTGGTCCTCAAGCACGTGCCAGCGCATCAGCGCGTCTGCAACGAGTTCTTCACCATCCAACGAAGCGGTAATCGCAGCGTCGGACGGGGCGATGTTGCTGACTATCAAAGTGTAATCGGCGGATGTAATCGCACCATCATCGTCAGTGGCTGTCAAAGATATCACGTAGTTACCCTCGACCATCGGTGTTACAGTACAAGTGAGAGTGACTTGACCCTCGATGCACTCCTTGTCCCACAGTATGGACACCGGAGCTGAAGGATTCAGCGTGTCGAGGTCCCCGTTGTCGAACGCATCGAAGCGAATCTCCGTCTCAACAGGAATCGAAGTTTTCGGGGATGTGATGTTGACCCAAGGCGCCCGATTCAGGAATTCAATCGTGATATGCGTGTGGTCTTGGTCGTTCTCGTCATCCGTGACAGTCAGCCACACGTTGTACGTGGCATCGTCCGGAGCCCACACCGAGAGTAAACAGTCGGGCTCATCGTAGGTTTCGTTGACTGCTCCAGACCACTGACCTCCCACCACGAAGGTGCAGGTCGGGTTGCCGCCGTCCGGATCGATACTACCCCGGGCGTCGAGCGTTATGTTGGTGAACGTGAGTGACGGTGACGGCTGCACCAGGTCGGCAATCGGCAAGGTGCCGATGAACAGGGTGAAGGTAGCGACATCATTACTCGCGTTCTGGTCCTCTGTCATCAGGTCATCCGGGTCCACATGGAACATGATTGAGACATCCCCCACGGGTTGGCTCAACGGTACGTCCCAGGTCCCTTGGATCACAGCCTCCTGCAGCCCGCGCAGTGATGGAACGGTGGCACGGCTGGTCGTCCCACCAGGAGCGGTGACCTCGAGTTCGGTGGCGGGACCAGTCAGAATCCCAAGGTTCTGCACCGGGATGGAGAACATCAGCGAGTCACCGGGTACGGCGTTGAAACCTACGGTCGGGTTCAGGACGCTTACTGAAGCACCTCTGGTGCGCTCAATCGAAACTCCCTCAACTCGAGGCGTGTAATCGATTGTCAGCAGTCCTTCATCGGTGGTGATGGTATCCACTCCCACCTTCTTGCTGCTGCTCATCCACGCGATAACACCGTGGCTGGCATAGTCATCTTGAGTCGGTGAGGCATCTAACTCGTGGCCGGTGTCGAATCGGATGAAGGCGGAACCGTTGGACGCGGTGGTGAGCGATGCGGAATATCCAACGCACTCGTAACGGAACTCAAGTGTCTGACCATTCATGGCAGTCCCAGTTCCGTCTGTGACGTTCACCCATGCAGACAGATATGTATCCAGAGGCCACGCCGGATATTCGAGGTCGACGTTGATTTCCGTGTTCCTTGATACTAGATTGATGCTTGACAATTTGAAGTCAATCTGCAGCCCGAAATCAATCTCGATGTATCTCCAGGCATTGTTGATGACATCGGGACAGTACCACTGGAATCCGTTAACGGCCCCCGTGGAATTGTATGAGGTGACGTTGTAGGAGTTGCTGCAACCCGCGTATGGAACACCGGGGTCACCTTGAGCGACAACGGCGTAGTCAGTGGATGACTGAGTCACAGAATCTTCAGGGATGGCGAAGTAATCGGACTGTCCAGACCAACTGAGTGTATTGGTGTAATTGCTGGTCCACGATTCACCGACTCGAAGTGGGAAATCATACTGCTCCTGCGGGGGGCTGTACTCGTTATTGATGACGATGTGACCGACATCGATGTTGATGAATCCGAAAACAGTGAACGTGACTTCGATGTCCATCGTCATCTCGATTATGGAAAGGTCACTGACTCGGACGTAGTCGACCTCATTGTATTCGACGTCCAGATTTCCATTGTAACCGTCCAGTGACACACCATTAGCCTCGAACAAGCCATCGTATTCGACTTTGTAGACCAGCGTACTCTGATTATCGACGGTCATAGTGAGAATGTCCATGACCTCCATATCGAAAGGACCAGTGATGGTCTGGATATTGGATGAGACTCCGTTACTGGAGAGCAACGTCCCTACATCCATGAATCCGTCATACGTCCATTCGTCACCGACTCGCCACGAAGGCACGTCGACATCGCCACCAGATCCTCTAGCACCGGCTAATCTGAGTTGCTCGACGGATTCCAGTTCATTCGGTTCGGTCGGCTCGGGGATGAGCATCCCAGCCCATCCGCCAATCAACAGTAGTATCACGAGAGTAATCGAACCCCCGAGGCATGCGCGATTATCCCTGCCCATGTAATGGGCAGTGCCATTCCTCTCAAAGAGGTATGCCCGCTCAGAAAGCACCCGTTTCGTCGAAACTACCCTTGAGCAATCTCACTTCTCAGCCCGCGTTTCTTTGGGCTTCTTCGATTTCTTCATCTTCTCGACACTCGGTTTGTCCAAATCCAAATCAGGTTTATCCAAATCGATATCGAGGTCATCGAACACATCACCTACATCATCCAAATCGACATCTGGAGCTTCCCAGTCATCGTCAGATGGTACCTTGCGCCGCCGCATGAGGATGAGCGCAGAGCCAGCGACCACCAGTAAGAGTACCACCACAACCAGTCCGAGGACGATGGGGCTTCCGCCGTCCCCGCCCAACATACCCAGTATGCCACCGCCGGTCACCTGAATCTGGACGTCATCATAATCGGTGAACTCCTCGTCGCGGATTATCAATCGGATGTTCTTGGTGCCTCCAGAATCGAACGAATGTCGCAGAGTAGCGCCACCTACGTCCGCATCGTTGGCAGGATCTCCATCGCCATCGGAATCAGTTGTGATGTCCAAGTCCCATGAGTAGAGCAGCCAGTTCATGTCAGATGGTGAATCAGTGGTTCCGTTGGACCAGATGACGACCTCCTCGCCCACCGCAACCGTGGTTCGCTCGGCCTCGGCTACCGCCTTCGGCCGCATGTTGCGCACCTGGATGTCGATGGTCGCGTCGGCGAACGCGCCATCATCGTCCGTGACGAAGAATCGCAAGGAGTGCGTTCCCTTCTTGCCCCACGACCAATTGAGTTCCGCACCCTCGATGTCGCAGTCGTTGGTTCGGTTGTTATCGTCGTCGACGTCGACTTCTAGGTCCACATCCCAGCAGACAGCCATAGACGGGATGTCCGAAGAGGTGTCCCAATACTCGCCAGTGAGCAGCAACGTCTGGTCTTCACCTATGGGGAACTGAGGGGGGATCTCCTCGACGGTCGGATTGACGTTGAGCACCTCTACCTGACCGTATTCCACCCCGCTGCTCTCGCCATCGTCATCGACGACCTCCAGTGAGATTGTGTGCATTCCGGCCTCAGTCCAAGCGACGGTCGCCTGCGTGTCTGCACCGGTGGTCTGCTCGGTCCAGTCGACATCGATGTCGCTGTCCGGCATCCATGTCCAAGCGAGCGAATACATGTCGTTGCTAGAGTCGTGGGCGGTGGCGCGCAGAGTGGTGGGATTATCCTCCAGCACATACCATACACCCTCCGAATCGACTTCGAGCCGTTGTGTTCCTGACCAGGCAGTCATGGCCACCTCGGAAGGTGCGATGTTGGTTACCTCAAGGTCGTACGAGGTGCTCACTGTGGCACCGTCGTCATCCTCTGCTGTCAGCGAGATGGTGTAGATTCCCTCAATCATCGGCGTCACAGTACAGACAATCGCCACTCGTCCTTCCTCGCACTGCTGGTCCCATAGGAACATGGCTGGAGAATCGTCGTCCTCGGTGTCGAGGTCGCCGTGGTCGTATGCATCGAAAGTGATGGAACTCTCCGCGGGGCTGGATACGCTCGGTGAGGTGATGTTCACCCACGGCAGGCGGTTGAGCACCTCCACCGAGAAACTCACTGAATCGGTGTCCCGCTCCTCGTCGGAGATGTCCACGTGGATTCCATAGACACCGTTCTGGTCCCATGTGTGTTCCATCTGGCAATCATCCTCAGCAAAGATTCCCTCTCCAATCGCATTGTCATACGAATCGATGGTGAAGGTGCAGCTGACAGACCCGCCGTCGGGGTCGTTGGAGGGGGTGGCGTCGAGGAGCATAGCCTCCTGCGTGAACACTGGCTCCGGTTGATTGATTCCGGCGACTGGTAGTCTGCCGATGAACATCGAGAAGGTGCCGACATTGTTCGTGCGGTCCTCATCCGCGGTGACTAGTTCATCGGGGTCGACGGTGAACGTGATGGCCACATCCCCGACCGCTTGTCCATTTGGAACGGTCCAACTCAGGTCGACCGATTCTTCCTGCATCGGTCCGAGCGCGGAGACGGCCGCCCGGCTGGTCGACCCATCGGGAGCGGTGACCTCCAACTCGGTGGCAGGTCCACCGTTGATGCCGCGGTTGTAGACCGGTACAGTGAACTCCAGTAAGTCTCCAGGAATCGCATGGAATCCGAACACTGGATTCAGAACGACCATCTCGCCATCGCGCGTTCGTTCGACTGATACTCCTGCTGACCGCGGCTGGTAATCGAGCGAGAGCAGTCCATCGTCGAGTACCATAGTGGCACCGCTGCCAACCACCCACGTCCAGTTCTGGCTAGTCGCATCGATACCCGCTACCCAAGCAAACACCCCATGGCTGGCGGTGTCATCTGGAGAGAGAGATGGATCGAGAGCATGACCGGTGTTGAACACGACGTGCGCTGAGCCGTTGGCATCGGTGGTGATGGTGGAGTTGGAACCACTGCCGGCGTAGCGGAACAGGAGGTCCTGACCGGAGGCCGGAGCGCCTTGGTTGTCGGTGACATTCACCCAGGCATCGATGTCCGTATCTGTCGCCCACGAGGGGTACAGTAGATCCACGTCGATATTCAGGTCACGGGGCACAGGATTGTATTCCTTCAGCTTGAAATCAATCCACAGCCCGATGTTGTTGCGATAGTGCCGCCAAGCGTAGTTATTCACCTCCGGGCACCACCAGCGATAGTCCTGCACCAGACCGGTCTCATTGGTGTCAGTGGCGTTGTAGGAATTCGCACAGCCATTCCCGTAGGGAACGTTGGGGTTACCCTGTGCCACCACCATGTGCTGACTTTCGTTGAACCTGATGTGGTCCTCAGAAACCGGGAAGTAAGGGCTGTATCCTGAATAATCCATGTCGTGCGAGAAGTTATTCGTCCACGTATCACCGACTCGCAGTGGGAAATCGTAGACCTCCTTCGGTGGGTGATAGGTGTCAATTACCGACATGTTGGCGATGTAGACGACGATGCGATCGAAGGCGAGGAACTCAACTTCCACCGCCAAGCTGGTCGATACAATCGCCATGTCGCTGACACGGAAGATGTCCGTGGATTCCCAAAGGACATCGAGATCGCCACGGTAGCGGTCCATCGAGACGTTGCTCTCCTCGAACAGCCCGCTTCCGTACACCTCGTAGACCAGGGTGTCCACTCCATCGACATCCATCTCGTAGATATCCACGACAGTCTGGGTCATGTTAGTGAGCAGCAGTGAGGCGTCCGAGGTGACTGTCTCGGCTGTGGCTACCAACTCGTCGACATCCATCGCACCAGCGAATATCCACTCGTCGCCGATGCGCCATTCGCCGACATCAATTCGTCCGCCACTCCCTCGCGCTGATGCGTCGAGCGGTGACTCGGGATCATCGAGAGGTTCGCTTGTGGGCAGGTCGTTGACGCCGAACATGCTCCAACTGGAGGCGAGCAGCAGGAGTACCATGAGCAGAGGTGCAATTCCACGCGCGCTGGCGCGACCGAGTCTGTCCATGTAATGGGCAGACTGACGTCCACACATCAAGCAATCGCCATCTTGTTGCTGCTCTTTCAGAGCAGATTGTAGTGATTGACTAGTCGCAGTGCGGAGAGTACTGTCCCCAACCACATCACCCAGAACATCAGGCGGCGCACGAACTCGTTCGACAGTTCCCGCTTCGTCACAATTCCTAGCAGAACGCGTACGAACCACCCTTCCTCGTGTGACTCGTCGAGCGGTATATCGAGCAATCGATGCTCCCAAGTGGTTAGGATGCAGGTGCGTTCGTTGAACCTCCAGTGTGCACGAATAAGCGGGGTGAGAATGGCATGAATCCACCAGGAGAGCGACCAAGGGAGAGCCCATCCGAAGATGATGAAGAACGATACTGACCAATGAGAAACGCGGGTAGCTCTGGCGAGTAAGCGTCGGAGTAGAGAGACCTCATGCCCCATTCAGTCACCCTAGAGTACGAACAGTTTCAGCACCGTAATCATCCACGTCAGCCACATTCCACCTTCCATCAACTGGTTGACTACACTTTGCGGAGGGGGGTCTTTCACGAACATGGATACGAGTTGATGGATGAATCCAGGCTGCTCAACGGTGCCAGCGGTTGGGTTACCTCGCAAGCGATGCTCGATCGACGTCAGAAAGCAGATTCCACCGTTGGTAATCCAATGCAGTTTCATCACTGGCACGAGTAGCAGATGAACCCAGAGAACCTGTGCTGATGTGAAGGCCCAACCGATTCCGGTGAAGATGACGATCCCGATGTGCAGAAAACGAACAAGTTCTGCGGAAGTGAGACGAATTCTGCCGACATTCAGCGGCGACTCCGCGTCGACATGCGCAGTTGATTCCATGATGTTCCTACCGGTCATACCTCTATCTCACTTCGCCTCATGAAGAGGTGTGCTCAGAGAAGGTCAGCGAGCTCGTCCTGGATAATCTGGACAGCCTCGAGAATCTCGTCCTTGTGGCGCGCCCCGGTAATCACCATCTTTCCGCTGCCAAAGATGAGGCAGACGACCTTCGGGTAATCGAGGCGGTAGATTAGGCCGGGGAACTGCTCCGGCTCGTACTCGACCTTGTCGAACGGCAGATGGAAGGTGAGGTTGTTGAGATTCAACTTGCGTGGCTCTCCGGCTTGTGGCTCACCAGTCCAACGGTCGTGTCCGTCGTAGTCCTCGGGGTAATGCAGAGCGTAGGTGGCAACCATGTTCTGCACCTCGATGGTGACATCTCCCGACTTGCCCTCGCGCCAGTAGTGGCTCGGAGAAAGTTCGACAAACCCTTTGTCGTCAGTCGGAAGTGTGTAATCCTGCGTGGTGGCGTAGGTCTCCTTGAACCACTCAGAGTAGGTGGGATAGCGGTTACATGGCTCCTTGAGTGCAGCCAGTAGAGGGAATAAATCGGGGCTCTCAAGGATATCCTTGACGTGCTTCTCCTTCGCCTTATCCTCGTTGAGTCCACCTTCACCGTCAGGAACATCTCCACCGAACTTGACATCGATGATTGAGGTCAGATAATCCGCCTTCTCGCCGTGCATCTCCTGAAGCGCGGCCTTGTGGGCTCCCTCCGCCTTCTTCTGAGATTCTCCTGACTCAATCTGGTGATCGATGAACTGCTTCTTCTCGCGATTCTTGGCCTTCTCATCGCTTTCTGGAGTCAGCGTGATTGAGAACATCTCACTTTCCGTGACCTCTTCATCTCGAGAGAACTTCATGATGCCACTTACTGTGCTTTTTTCGTCAGGAGTTGCCCCCAAAGTGACTGTATGTGACCCCTCTAGAATCCATATCTCCCCAGCGTGTTCCTTGCCATCGGTGATTGGTACGAGCATCCCGGTGGCAACCTTGTGGCTCCCGATGATGCCCGAGTAGCCCTTGGGGACACCTGATTCATCATCCTCGTCGAGATTGTCGCAATCATCAGACCGGGTAAGCACCCAGCCACCATCGAGCGAAGTTACCTCGTAGATTCCATCGCGAGTGGAATCTTCTTCCCCGGCTACAAGCAGTCTATCGCCGACAGCCAGCTTGACTCCGTCGACGGTCAGCGTCTTGTTGCGTGAGGTCAGCGTAGCTCCGACGCCGCCACGCAGCAGCGTGCCAACCTCGATGTGCCGCCAGGAGATGGTTTCCAACTTGCCCTTTGATTTTGCTTCCATTCCTTTCCGCTTCGCCTTCGCATCCTTGACGAATTCCTCATCAGCGTACCAGTCCTTGTTGTCGTAGACTGGTTTTCCTGGAAGCGGTTCGGATGATATCACGCGCACGGGGTCCTTGTTGGGACTGAGGCTCCAAGTGGTGATTCCAGAGTCGACTAGATCCTCAATCATCATCTGGATTCCAGCATGGATGTTACCCTCGTTCTTTCCACCAGTGCACACTGCACGGCCGGAGCGGAACATCAGGATGGCAAGTTTCGGTGTAACGACACGATATACGACACCTGGGAACTGCTCTGGTTCATATTCGCACTTCAACTGGATGGCTATATCCTGTAGGAACAATTCTTCGGCAACTCTGGTCGAGGCAACCACATTCACGACGGTAAGACGTTCTTCATCACTACTCATGGGTCGGCGGCACCTGCCTGCCTTATTTAAAGGAACGCCCGCTTGACATAAGGTCTGGATGGGCGTATGAGCGGCTATCAGCGTTCAATTCTGACGCCGGATGCCCCGAGAGACGTGGTTATCACTCTGCCGCCCCCCATCTCGATGGCTTCCGCGGTTGCTTTTGGCTCGGTCGTGAGTGCTAGCATACAGCCGCCTCCTCCTGCTCCAGTCAACTTCGCACCGAGAGATGTCGGACGGGCGGCGGCTACCAACCGCTCAAGTTCGGGACAGGACACGCCGAGGCCAGCCAGCAGGCCGTGGGCTTCGTCCATCAGCCGACCAGTTTCAACCAAATTCCCTGCCGCCAGTGCGCCCGCACCAATTCTGCTCAACTGCCCCATACGCGCAATGTCACCCATCCTGTCGGGCTGGCGCTCAAGCATCCCAGCTACCTTGGCGACCATCTCACCGGTTGGAGAATGAATCCCCGTTGAGCCAACTACCAGATATGCATCACGGACGGAATCTGGTAGCGTGACATTGTGGACCTCCCAACGGCGCTCCCCTTCAGGAGTGTCTAGAGTGCGAGTCCAGCGCCAATCAGCGCTATCCTCGTGTCTATCAGATACTAGCACACAACCACCCAGTGTTGCTGTCGAGGTGTCAGTCGGACTTGCTCGACCTGACTGCGCCTCCGCTTCAGCGATATGCGCTAAGTGCGAGATGTGCTCGAGATTCAATTCGTCTCCTCCAGTTGACCAGTGCATCAGCGCCGCACCTATTGCTGCGGACAGTGCTGCTGACGAGCCCATCCCCGCCGCCGGAAACAACTCGCTGGTCACCAGCATCGAATGCGGATCAGAATCATCACCCACCAACTGGCTGTGCAGAAAGCGAGCGTGTGGATGGCGCTCGTCCAATGGAGCACCGCTGAGTTTCCAGGAACCTTGGCACGGTTCCAAGGTTACTGAGACACGCGCGTCAATGGCGACGGCGACCGCGGGCTCACCGTAGACAACTGCGTGCTCGCCGAACAGAATGCACTTCCCGGGTGCGGAGGCGGTCACCATGCAGGGGCTTCGACGGCAGGAGGCCATAGGGGTTGGGGGTTACGGCGGTTGGTTGAAGGGCGGCTTTGAGGTGGGCGCGATGACGACGAGCGCGGCTCGCGCGTGGGGGACAGATGATGATTGACGCTTTCGAGGCGACTTACTTCGGGTCAGTGCCCGGTTGGGCGGTCATCGTGTTCATCTGGGGCGCGGCCGGTGTTCTGTTCGGAGTGCAACTGCGACAAGCGACCCGTTTGATTATGCTCGGTCGTCCCGACGACCGCTTTGGGGACAAAGGAGCACGGTTCAAGGAATTCCTCACCGGATGGTTGGGGCAGAAGAAGGTGCTCGAGGATCGATTCATCGGTACGCTGCACGCCATGATTTTCTGGGGGTTCCTCTGCCTTGCCACAGACATGTTCGACCTTGCCACAGGAGGGAGATTCGAACCACTGCTAGCCGGCATCAACCAGAACCTAGCAGACGTGTGGAACCTGCTCGTCGACTTCGGCTACGCCCTCGCACTGCTCGGAACTCTCGGCGCCCTCTACCGCAGGGTCATCGTCCGCCCCGAGAAACTCAAGCACGAATCACAGACGGAAGGGATTCTCATTCTGTGCGCCATCATCGGCATCTGCTCAACCGCCTTCATCGTAGAGGCGCACGCGGGCGCGGGGAAGTGGGAACCTGTAGGAGTCTACGTCGCCGGGCTGATGTCAGGTATGTCGGCGACCACCCAAGCGGGCATCGCCGCCAGCAGTTACTGGCTGCACATGATGCTCATCGCCGGCTTCCTCGTATCCATTCCCTTCAGCAAGCACATGCATCTCGTGATGGCTCTACCAGCAGTGCTCACCTATGACAGAGAAGCAACTGGAAGAATGCGGCCGCTATCCATTGGAGATGACGGTAAGGCGGTTCCCCTCGAAGATCTTGACATCGAGGAGTTCGGCGTGAGTTCCTACTCCCAGTTCACCTGGCGCCAACTCATAGACGGATGGACGTGCACCACCTGCGCTCGCTGCCAAGACGCCTGCCCGGCCTACGAATCGGGCAAGGGGCTCAATCCGATGCAGATTATCCACGATGTGCGCGACTACGCTAACGAGCACGCCCCCATCCTACTCGCAGGAGGTACACCTGAGGAGTCGATCATCGACCGCTTCACTCCTGAAGCGATCTGGGCGTGCACCACCTGCAACGCGTGCGTGGACGCCTGCCCGGTCTACATCGAGCACGTTCCGAAACTCACCGACGCGCGACGCCACCTGGTGATGGAGGCGATGGAGTATCCCGAGCAACTGAACGTGGCGATGGGCAATCTCGAGAACTCCTCCAACCCGTACGGATTCGGGGCTCACGAGCGGGGCGACTGGGCGGCCGACCTTGGAGTCAAAATCAACGAGCCGGCCGAGTACATCTACTTCGTCGGTTGCGCAGCATCATTCGATGAGCGCAACCAGAAGGTGGCGCGCTCTACCATCTCTCTGTTACAGGAGGCTGGGTTGGACGTGGGAATACTGGGCATGTCAGAGGGATGTTCGGGCGACCCTGCGCGGCGAATGGGTAACGAATACCTGTTCCAGATGCTGGCGGAGAGCAACATGGCGACCTTCCAGGAACTCGGCGTCAAGCGCATCATCGCCTCGTGCCCGCACTGCTTCCACACTCTTGGTAAGGAATACGGAGACTACGGAGGAGACCTGCTCGAGGTGATGCACCACTCAGAGATCATCGCCAAACTGCAGGAGGAAGGAAAACTGCCGGATATGGAGAAGAACGGTCGCAACATCACATTCCACGACCCCTGTTACCTCGGCCGCATCGGTGGCATCACCGAGGAGCCGAGAGCGGTCATCGGTGGAGTGGATGTAGAGCCGGAACGGCACGGGAAGGACTCGTTCTGCTGCGGCGCAGGGGGTGCACAGATGTGGATGGAAGAGGACCCGGACAAGCGGGTCAACGAGATACGCGCACGCGAACTGGCTGATACCGGATGCGACACTGTGGCTGTAGGGTGCCCATTCTGCTCAATCATGGTCAACGACGGGCTGAACTCAGTGGGCGCCGAGATGGATGTGATGGATGTTGCCGAGCTCCTCTGGGAGCAGATGCAAACACAACTCGCCGAAGCAGAGAAACTCGAGGAAGTCGCAGTCTCTGGTGGCGAGGAATGATTCAGTCTTCGGCTCGCTGCTTGCGCGCCCAGATGAACGACTTGACGCAAATGAAGGTGTAGACACCGCCGACCAGCACTAGCACGGCATGTGAGGCGAACGCAAGGTCGTACGGACCGCTGAGCATTGTCAGGATTCGTAGTCCACCGAGGGCTGCCAGCAGGCCGAACGCGACGGCGATGTGCATGAACAACGACCGCTTGTCTGGATTCATCTCAGAGAGAAATCCCATCAACAGGATTGGTGCACCCATGAACGCGGGAATCATTGCGGTGATACTGGTCATCGTGAGTAGGTATGCCACGACACCCCAGGCGGTCAGGATTCCACCGGCAATCTTCGATATCTTCGGCACGCTCATGTTGCAGCACAGGAACTCTTCCATGCTGCTGGCGCAGCCTCGACCCCCTCTCAACCTTGCTGTCATCTCTTCTGCTGACAATGATTCAATAGGTACGGTGCTAGCGACGCTGCTCAGGTGAGCCTGTGCCACTACGCATCCATGATACACGCCGGCGCCGCAAGGAAGAGTTCACCACTCTTGAGTCGGGCAAGGTGAACATGTACGTCTGCGGAATCACTCCCTACGGCCCATCGCACCTCGGCCACGCCCGCTGTTACGTGGCCTTCGACATCGTCCACCGCTGGCTCGAAGCGAAGGGTTACGATGTGCTCTACGTGCAGAACTTCACCGACATCGATGACAAGATTCTCGTGGTCGCCGAAGAAGAGGGAGTCGATTTCTCTGTGGTTTCGGAGCGCTACATCGAGGCTTACTTCTCCAACATGGATGCACTCAACGTCCTACGCGCTGACGAGTATCCACGCGTGACCGGCACCATCCCGGGCATCATCGAGATGGTGCAGACGCTCATCGACAAGGGGAACGCCTACGTCGGGGATGACGGGGTATACTTCGAGGTCGAATCAGCGCCAGAGAAGTACGGTCTGCTGACAGGCCAATCGATTGAGGCAGTTCGTGCTGGCGCTGGTGGAAGAGTTGGTGACACCGGCAGCGGGAAGCGTGATCACAAGGATTTCGCGCTGTGGAAGTTCAGCAAGCCTGGTGAGCCAGAGTGGGACTCCCCGTGGGGTGCTGGCCGACCGGGATGGCACATCGAGTGCAGTGTGATGAGCTCCTCTTTCCTAGGTGATCAATTCGATATCCATGGGGGTGGCCATGATCTGCGATTCCCCCATCATGAGGCGGAGATATTCCAAGGTGAGTGCGCCAGCGGCAAGTCTCCAGTGGTCCAATGGTGGATGCATAACGGATTCGTTAACGTCGACGGCGAGAAGATGTCCAAATCTCTCGGAAACTTCTGGACCATCAGCGACGCGCTCAACAACTTCAGTGGATTCACTCTGAGGCACGCTCTGCTCAACGCTCACTATCGCAACCCGATTGACCTCTCCGAGGATTTCCTCAACGATGGCAAGCGGAATCAGGAGCGCTTGGAAGCGGCTTACCTGAACGCGCTGGAAGCGTGGGGTGGAGTTCCTCGCGCCGACCTCGTCTCGCTCCCACATGCTGACGCTGATGCCGATGGACTGCCCGCTACGATGGCAGCGCTGGAGAAATTGGGCGAAGAGACCGCGTTAGCGATGGATGACGACTTCAACAGCCGTGAGGCGCTGACGAAGGTGATGGCTGCTGGCCGTGAGATGAAGAAGACACTCGAATCGGGAGGGCTCGACGAGGAGGACAGGTCGGCCTTCGGGCTCTACTGTGCCGAGTGGCTCGAGGAGTTGGCAGGGTCCGTTCTCGGACTTCTACCCTCACGAGAAGAGGCACTCGCAGGACCAGAAGAGGACCCCCGGCGGTTGGAAATCTCAGGACTCGTGCAGGAACTGCTGCTCAAACGACAGATTGCCAGAGATGCTGGGGATTGGGATTCTGCAGACGCCATTCGCGACGAGTTGACGGCGATGGGAGTAACTGTGGTCGACACAGCTGACGGTCCCGATTGGACCCTTGAATGAACGGCGTCATCCGTAGGGTGGCTCGATACCGAGATCCGGTGTGCCAATACCAGTGTCACCGGGTGGTGGTTGTCCATCTTTGCGAACCAGACGGAACATGACGAAAACCGAGCCACCGAGAATCATCATGGTCAGCAACATCGCCATCCAATAAATCGGTGAAGAAGCGTCCAAGAGACCCCCGGTGGATGACTCCTCTTCTTCTGTCGTGGTAGGTCCATCATCGGTGGAGTTCGAGGTGTTGTCCGTCTCATTCTGCTGGTTGGGTTCATCCGGCGGATTATCAGGGATATCTACGGGCGGAGGAGCCACCCACCCACCGGAACGGTTGCCGTCGGCGTCGAGGCTGAGATTGTAATAGTCGTCATAGATGGCGATGTTGCCCTGCGAATTGAACGACGCAGACGAGTTCAGCACGGAGAAATAGCGCTCGTCTCCGTAGGTGAAGATTGGGTCGAGTACGATTGGGTCCAGTCCCGGATACTGCTGGGCGAACCAGGCGGCGAACGAATCCACAGACTCGTGGTTGGAGGCCTCGGACCACACTTGGTACATCTCATCGGGAGAGAATTGCAGCGCGATGGTGAGCGACGACTCGATTGACGCCCACGTGTCCTGTCCGAGTGGAACTCCGGAGAAGGTGATATCGAGCGCCTTATCGAAGCCGTCGCCGTGCACAATCTCCCTGTCATCTCCCTTGAGCAGGGTCATCAGGTCGACATCCCCGAACAGAGGTATTCCTCCGACGATGGTCAGCCGTACATCCGGGTCGACCGCCTGGATGAGATTGCGATACGGGTCGTCAGCGAACGAGTCGATGACAACCAGATCGGCCGCCTTACCCACACCGATGCGGCCCACGTGCGCCTCCCAATTCATCGCGTCAGCAGCGTTGCTGGTGACCATCTGCGCCAACTCAAAATCGCTGAACACACCATTCAGTTTGTTCTGGTTCCACCAGTCGGCGGTCTTGAGTTCGTGTAACGGACTCTTGGTTCCTGATGGGGACCAATCTGGAGCTAAAGCGATGTTCACTCCAGCAGCGCGGGCGAG
>CAXEUS010000149.1:0-9521 GCA_963999385.1 uncultured Candidatus Poseidoniales archaeon
TCACCCAACAGTTGGGAACAGCGATTAGGGAACAACCCGATGCGGTAGTCGGTCGACAACCCATCAGATCGATAGGAGACCACTGTAATCTTCAGCGGTATGGTTGTGATGCCATCGATGACCATTGGAATACCGTAGAGATTCAGGTCATGTTGGATGGAGCCGGAGAATTGGTCTCCTCCGTCCCATATCTTATCATCCATCAGGTCAACCTCACCCTCCTGCCAGGTCATCGGATGGTTCGGATTGTGCAGTTTCTGCAGATCAATCTCTTCGAACCCAGAATGTGGATTTTCAGAGGTGTCACCATAGGTAACTGGTAGCCATGCGAACACTCCGAAGATGATGAACAGGCATACCATGAATACGACATTCCATCGTTTGAGATTCCGATTCCTCTTCAATGACTGCGATTCTTCACGCCGATCAAGTTCGCGCTGCCTCGCCAAATTACGCTCAGCGAGTTGAGAAAATGCGCCGTCGTCGTCTCCATCCTTTCCGGGTGGTCCAGACGAATGGGGCTTTGGGGGACCGCGACTCGGAGGACCCGATGAGACGGACTTAGGCGGGCCTGCAGGACCTGACGCAGGGGGACCGCTCGGTCCGGCGGGAGGCCCTGAGGGACCGGGTTGCATGGCCCGCGGCAGACAGGTTGAACCTTTCAAGCCGCCGACCTGCACCAGAAGTGCGTGAGGTCGTTGCGCAGTGATTCAAGCTGGTTCGAGAGCAGTACTGGACACGTAGTACTCAAAAATGAGACCGGGCACGCACGCCGGGATGACCATGCGGCTGGCCATACTTTCGCGCGGCCTCCGGCTCTACAGCACCCAGCGACTTATCGAAGAGGCGTTAGCGCGCGGATGTAGCGTCGATGTACTCGACCCAATGAAACTCAGCATCACGGTGGGCAATGAGAACGTGCGCATTCTCAACGAAGGTTGGCCTGTTGAAGTCGACGCGGTGCTTCCCCGCATAGGTTACTCAATCACCCGACATGGTGTGGCCCTAGTGCGTCAGTTCGAGCGGCAAGGAGTCTACGTTGCCAACAGTAGCAAGGGCATCACGCAGAGCCGAGACAAGTTGAACGCGGGGCAACTGCTCAGTCACAATCGAATTCCAATCCCTACCACCTGTTACGTGCGTACGTGGCAGGATGTGGAGCGAGCCATTCGAATGATTGGCGGGATGCCGGTGGTGATCAAGGTCAGCGAGGGTACCCAGGGTAGCGGGGTTCATCTCATCCACTCCAGAGAGCAGGCGGAACAGAAGACCTACAAGATGCTCTCAGAGGGTCACGACGTGCTGGTACAGCAGTACATCGAGGAGAGCCATGGGCGCGACGTGCGCGTTCTGGTCGTGGGCGGCCAGGCGGTCGCCGCGATGCGCCGGCGTGCGCGCGGCAGTGAATTTCGTAGCAACTTCCATCTCAACGGAATAGTCGAGCCGGTCGAACTGACGCCGGAATACATCGATATCGCCTGTAGAGCAGCGCGGCTTCTCAATCTGGACATCGCCGGGGTTGACCTGCTGGAGTCCGATGCGGGCCCTCTCGTACTCGAGGTGAACTCGTCACCAGGATTGGAGGGAATCGAACGTGCATCAGGAGTCAACGTCGCCGGAGAGATTGTCGAACATCTGTTGCAGAATCACGCTTTCAGTCATGTAGAGTTAGATCAGTTGCTGCGCAGTAAGCCGAACCATGGTGTGCTGAGTCTTTCTGTCAACCGCCACCCGAACCTTTCGGGACGACAGATTGGAGATGTATTCCAAGACCCTACAGAGCAGGTTGTGTTCGCCATTGCCCGCGAGGGAATGCACGTCTGGAAACCGCGCCGCACATTCGTGCTGCGTGCCGGCGACGAGTTGGTCTGCTACGGAGAACTCAGTAGAATTCGCAATTTGCTGAGGCCATGGATGCAAGAGGAAATCGAGGCATCCACGGAGCCTGCAATTGACCCGCTCGATGAGAGTCGCGACGAAGTTCCCAGTTGGTGAACAGAGCATTTGCTAGTTCGGCACATTGGAGAACGCTCTACGTTAGACGGATAATCCCGCGTCAGTCGGGAAGCATTGATAGTCATGCATTCTGGAGCCGTGTTCCCCGGTAGGGGATGGGATGCCACGCGCTGGCTAAGCGCGATCGAGATGAAGGTTCGAGATGACAGAACAGGAAATCAATGGGACGCCGCCTTGGGCGGCTGCGGTCAGGCAAGGCCAGCAAAACCATCGTTTCGATGATTCAATCGTCGGCCACCCACCCACCATTCCATCCCGTATACAGAGGCTGGCGAGCATCCCCTGGCTCGACGGTTGGAAGCAGCAATTGAAGTCGGAGAACAAGAGCGATAACACTGTTCGTTCCTACCTCACTTCGGCTCGTGGTCTAGCATCCACCACACTTCCTGGCGAACCGGATTTGTCCAGCTCCGCCATCGAACAGATGAACGTCCAGGTGATGCATCGACGTATCGACCCCAACAACGGAAGGTTCGACATCTGGATGCTGACTCTCAGCGACCTCTCTCCCTCGACTGTCAACGCACGTCTGGCAGGCGCTGCTCACTTGTTCAAGTGGATTGGCCACCATATGCCGGACCATGTCACTCGCCCGAAGAAGGGAAAACATCTCCCACGACCATTGGAACCTGACGAACTCGCGCAACTGCGAATCGTCGCGCGCCAATCTGAGAATCCGCTCGCGGACGTTGTGGTCACCGTGCTGCTGCAAACAGGGCTGCGAGTTAATGAGTTGTGCACGCTCAACGACCGTGACGTGAACGTGCGTGACCTGTGTGCCAGAGTAATCTCTGGGAAAGGGGACAAGGATCGCAGGGTAATGTTCGCTGAATCAGGTGCGGAGGTCATAGGATGCTGGCGACGGCACCGCGACGGTAGACGCAAATGCGACCCCGACGCATTTCTGGTCAACTCCAGAGGTAACAGGCTCACCTCCAGAAACGTGCAGAAGTTGATGGATAAACTGGCCGACGAATCCGACATACCCCGTTCATATCTATCTCCGCACACGCTCAGACACAACTTCGCCACCGGGCTGTTGAATGGAGGAGCAGACATCGTCTCCATTCAGAAATTGATGGGGCACACGAACATCACTGCGACTCGTGTCTATCTGGAAATTACTGACTCGACTCTGCGCGAAGTCTACAACCGCGCGCATGCGAATGAATTACTCGAACAAATCAGCCGTGAAGACCTAGAGGCTGACATTGACTCCAACGAGGAGAAGGTCGCGACCCAGCCTGAACAAACAAGTCACTTGTGATTCTTCTTACCAGGACGCTTCTTGAGTTGCTTCGGGCCTGTCCAATCCTTCTTGGGAGTCACTTCGTTACCAGAATGTCCGGTGATTGGGCAGTATTTGCCGGAACGACAGCGGGAGCAGTTCTCTTTTGAAGGGAGCTCGACCACTTTGCGCAGTCTACCGTACTTCCGTCTCGGCATGACAGCTCAACGGGTGAAGCACTCGATGAAGATGGTGTAAACACGCTAACTCATTCAGAGGTGAATTCTCGCACCCATGTATATTCCTCAACCGTGCTGGGATTCTTGCCTTTGAGCCACTGTTCGTGGAACTTCGCCTTGCGCTTAGCATCACCAGAACCTCCCTTGGACTTCACAGCCTTGTGCATCACCTTCGCCTTGGAATCATCAGCATCGATGTGCTGGGCGGCTGCCGATCTTGCGGTGACGTCACGAATCGCCTTCGCCTTGCTCTTGTCAGCGGCAGCGCCGGCTCGAATCAATTTGACCTGCGCGAATCCCGCTCGCTTTGCTGCATCAGCGGCCTTCTGCTCTGCTCTGCGCACCTTGGCGGCGGCTTTCTGCTCGGCCTTGTGCTTACGGGTGGCTGCTGCCTTCTTCGCGGCCGCCTTACGCTTGCGTGTTGCCGCTGCCTTCTTCGCAGAGGCCTTGCGCTTCGCATCTGCCTCAGTTGCCGCTTTCTCAGCAGCCTTGCGCTTGCGTGTTGCGGCTGCCTTCTTCGCAGAGGCCTTGCGCTTCGCCGCTGCACTAGCTTTTGCCTTCTCAGCGGCCTTGCGCGCACGGGTAGCAGCCGCCTTCTTCGCAGCCGCCTTGCGCTTCGCCGCTGCCTCAGCTTCTACCTTCTCAGCGGCCTTGCGCGCACGGGTTGCAGCCGCCTTCTTCGCGGTCGCCTTGCGCTTCTTCTGCTGCTCAGCCTCTGCTGCTGCCTTCGCCGCGGCGGCGGCTTTGCGCTTACGAGTGGCGGCCGCCTTCTTTGCTGAAGCCTGACGCTTCGCCTTCGCCTCCGCTTCGATGGATGACTTACGTGCCGCCTCTTTCTCTCGCTTACGAGTAGCGGCTGCCTTCTTGGCGGATGCCGACTTCTTGGCCTTGTCCGCGGGGGACTTCTTCGCAGCCATTTTCTCCACTCCGCCCCCATACAATTCAGGGATGCGTATGAATGTCTCGCTTCATGTCCCCAAATGCTGGTGCAACGGGCGGCAATGATGATGCGCAGGAGGCCCCAGCCAATGACGTGGCTGAAGTGGCTGACCAGGACTCGGATGGGCCGGACGCGGTAACTGGAATCGACCCACTGCAGAGCAGATTGTGGGCACAGGTGCACAAGGGTGAGCCCGCGATGGTGATTGACGATGACGGACGACTCCGTCATAGAAACTGGCCAGACTCACACGGAATCCTGTTTCTCGGCGATGTGTGTGAGGCACTGCTGCGCTGCTTCGGCGCGCACGAACCACCGCAAGTTTCCAAGCAGCCTGGATTCGACCAGCAACGCTGGACCATCGTCATTCAGGATGGCGTGCTAGAGGTGACAGTAGCCAGTCGCTCCTACTGGGGTTGGGGGATGTTCCCTCGTTGCTTCCTCAACGAGATTATTCTCACAGGACCGCTTGAGCGCAGAAGTAGACTGATGTTCGATCTCACCGCCGCGCTGGGGCGCAACCCTTGGGAAGCGGGTATGGGCCTCTTCTGGAGGAAGGCCACGGGTGCGAGTGATGATGAGCACAGAAGCGCCTGGCAGGAGTTGATTGCGCACGCAAACGAGCACATGGATGAGGAAATTCACACCCACTCACAACGGCTGGAGAATCTGCACGGAAGAATGGATGAGTTTGAGCAAGGCGAACATCCCGGATGGGAACGAGGAGCATCGGAGAGATTGCTGAGTCAGGCAACCGAACATCTGGAAACGGCCCGCGGAGCGTTGCACGATCGCAATGCGGCGGGCCTCGAGAGAGCGCTCGGACGCTGCGAAGCAGCGATGGTGGAGGCCGACCCGACCACCGAAGTTAGGAGGACGACTTTCGAGGAAGCAGAGGATCTTCTGCTGCCTGATGCTATCGAGGTTGACGAAGATGAACTACGCGACCAAGTACTCGAACATGAGGAGCTGCCTGATGAAGTGAAACGCATCACACCCGATGAGGTAGCTGTTGGAACAAGCGACGTGCAAGCCGATGACCTGCTCACAGGTGTCGATGACGAACCGGTCGACGAAATCCCGTTGGTTGACCTAACCGAATCTGAATGATTAGCCGGTGAGGCGTTCCCACATCCACATCCAGACGTTCTCTTCTGCCGTGGGTTGGTTGGCAAGATAGATGATGATTGAAAAGACGATGCAGACGGTGTAAACCATCCCCTTGGATATCTGCCAGGCGTCCTCGGACTCCTCGTCGAAGTAGCGAATGAGCCCAGCAGCCTGCTGGATGTTGGGGTTCTTGCCCTTCTTCTCCTTCTTGACCGCCATGCGAACTGGCCGACTTGGCCCCCCTTTATCAAGCGAGCGCAGCAGCTCAAATCGACTCACGGGTCGAAAGTTTCGATGAGTACTACTCCATCGCTGAACTCTACTATGCGACTAGCTGCGTTGACCGCCTCATCCAACGTACGAGTGCAGAACAACTCGCGACGCTCGCCTGCATCCGTCTTGAGTACGACTCTGTGGCTGAGTTCCTCGAGCGTGCTGTCATCGACGGACTGATAGATCCACTCCTCGTCCTCAACTTCCAGCTCCGCCTCCACAGGAACGAGTGGACCTTGGTCAACCTGACTTCCTTGAGCCCGTTCCTGCAGTGTACGTAGTTCATCTCTCACTTGATGACTGGCGTTGAACACCTCGCGCGTTTTCTCGGCGCGCTCGCGGGCGGCGTGGAACGCTTCACGATTGGCTCGGGCCAAGGCGCTCGATCTGTTCTGCTTCCGTTCTACTGGCTCTCGCTTGTCTGACATCGCATCCCATCCTGTCGGCTGTGAACAGCCAACTGAGCCTCAGGCGCGCTGTCGGTGGTATAACCGTTGCAGGTGGTGATCTGCGTCAAACGTCGGTTCCAACAGGTCACTCCTCTTCGCCAACTACGCTGGATTTCGGAGTTGGGCGACAAGCGAGATGGGTGAACAGCACTTGCGATGTCAGCAGCAGGATTCCAGCAAACAGCCACTTGGTCGATGCGAGGCCCATGTTCAATGTAATCAGCGCGGCGACACTGGTGGTGATGATAATCACAGATTCGATGGCGCGTGTCTGTAACGGGAGGTTGGGTCTTCGCTCAGGGTGAGTAGCGAGCAACGGCATGGTCGTCATGGCGGCGAAAAGTCCGGGTACGAGCAAAGCGGTGAGCGGTTCGTGAATGGTCAGGAATGGAATGGATAGGACCATTCCGAAATTGAATCCCCACGCTTCTGGGCGTGGACGAGCATCGAGTCCAGTGAGTGGGAGCAAGGTGCCGAGCAGGCCGAAGAAGGCTAGCGGGAGAGACAGGGTGAACGCCTCCCACATCGCTGAGTGCCAGCCACTGACTGAGGGCAACGGTTCGAGCAGGAATGTTCCAGATAACCAGCAGAAAACGAGCGTGTGCCCGAATGTCCGAGCAAGTCCGAGAAAACGGCGGCCGGAAGCCTGTCCACGGGCAGCGTGCACTCTGGCTAGAATACTCAGGAACACTGGATAGCCGACGAATGCGATGACCAGACTGGTCACCAGAAGCAACTCGGGAACTCCGAGCGCTATCTGCTCGGAACCAAGAACCAAATCCATTCCTGCTGATTTGTCTGGGAGATTGGCGATGAGCAAGAGGGCGGACGCAATCACACCAGAAACGAGAACGGGGCGATGTTCACCAATCCCTGTCAGTGTGCTACGGGTGAACCTTCCAACCGCATTAATCCAGCCAGCCACCAACAACGCTCCCGCGCAGGCGAACAACACTGCGGAGTAACCCACCCCTTCACCAGTTGCTATCTGGGGCTCAGAATGAACAGCGAACACATCGGAAGCGATGAAGCCGAGGAGAATAATTGGCCAGAGCCATCCATTCCAGCGCAGGGCATTCTGACGCAATCCTCCATCTCCATCCACGTCGAACAGGTTGCCTCTGCCGTTGATTCCTTCCAAAATCACCTGAGTAACGGAAAATACGACCGCGGCGGAAAACCAGAGCGAGTCCGCAGAGTAGAACGGAGTTACGAGCAAACGTTTCCAAGATGGCAGGTCAGGGTCCCCATATGCAGCCACATGTGAGTAGGTCAAATCGTAGGCAAGGTGCGCCCTACTCAGGTCGAGAGCAGCGATAATCAGCAACAGTGCGGGAACCAAGGTCAGCGCTCGGTCAATCCACCCCATCTGGTCGGAAGATTCGGGGTGGCGCTTCGCAAGTCCGGTCAGCCACCACGGAGCAGTCCATTGCAGCAGAGACCAGAGCAACACCAGAGTCAAACACAGGGCTGGAACGCTGGTCACATCGCCTCCGCCTACCGCCATCGTAGAGGCCACAGGCAGTCGTACTCATCTGTTTGGCGCACCCCAATCCTTGAGTCGAGTCGACGCGACCGCTGTTCAAGATGGACGACCGCTGGCCCGACCCCTCTGAGTCTCTGCTGTGGAAAGCAGTGCAGAGTTGGCGCGACGATGCCGAGCCGTGGCTCAAGGCAGCATTTCCCCGTCTCCCAGAGACCGTCAGGGTGAATCCTCTGCGACCCGACCAAGCGTGGACAGAGGCGCGACTGGCTGAGATGGGAGGAAAACCGATTCCGTGGCTTCCCGAGGGTGGAGGAGGTGCTGGTTGGAGGCTGCCGTGGCCGAAAGGTCGCTGTGAGGATGAGAGGGCGATGCAACTCTTGCGTGCGTTGCACGCGACCGGGCGCGTCACCCAGCAGGAGGCGGTGTCCATGATTCCAGTGAAACTCCTCGACTGTCGTCCGGGGATGCATGTTCTCGACCTATGCGCCGCGCCTGGTTCCAAGGCGACTCAATTGGCGGAGGCGATTGGAGACGAGGGTGTGGTGCTGGCAAACGAATCCAACCCAGGAAGAGGGAACATGCTCGTCTCGAATACTCAGAGAGCAGGTGTGTCCTGCCTCGTAACAACCCAGCACGACGGTAGAGGCCTGCCGCGACCACCTCTACCGGGTTTCGACCGCATCTTGGTGGACACACCGTGCACCGGTAGCGCTACCACGCGCAAGAACCCAGAGTTGTGGGCGAACTGGACTCCATCAGCAGGACAATCTCTGCAGAAGCTGCAGATCGACCTGCTGCGCAAAGGAGCGACACTGCTCGCACCAGGGGGACTACTCGCATACTCCACCTGCTCACTCGACCCGGTCGAGAACGAAGCAGTCGTCACCGAGATTCTCGGTAGTTGCGAATACCTACGCTTAGCGGAACCGGAACTGGAATCAAACCTCCCTGGGATTGTCAGCCGACCGGGTATGACTGACTGGTCAGAAATTAAGCAGAACATCGCTTCCAACATACTAGAGCAACTGCCGCGATGTGTGCGCGTGTGGAATGATGAGAACGACTCGGGTGGGTTCTTCATAGCGTTGTTCAAACACATTGGGGAAAAGGAATGTGCCGAGGCGCTCGCCACTGCTGATGAGATGGCTGCGATGCGGCTCGGAGAACCTCCAGATCACGGTCGCAACACTCAGGCTCCAGCAAGTGCAGAGACGCTCGAACTGGTGGGTTCCCAGTGGGGTGAGGCGGCGACGGTAGGACCTCTTTTCGAACGGGGGAAGCGGTTGAACATCTCCAGTTCCGCCAGCCACGAATGGCTCTGGGCCGAGGAACGGAGTGTGCGGCGCGGTCGCCGACTTCCGGGTGGCCACTGGCACCCGTTCCATGTGACACAGGTGGGCCTGCCCGCGTGGGAGATGCGCAAAGGCAGGGTGCAACGCCCGCTGTCCAAGGCGATGCACATCATCGGACCTAGGATTAGCCAACATATCCATTCGGTTCCGCCCGACATGCTTGCCGATATGCTGTTGCGGGGGGGACCCGATCTAGAGGCGGCGGAGAAACTCATCCCCACTCTCTCCGGTGAGCGGGGCGGCAGCCTGCTGCTTACGTTGGAAGCCGAAGGAGAGACGTGGTGGGTGCCAGCTTGGCTTGGAGCGAAACTGACTCTCATGCTGCCTGACGCAGAACGCCATCTGCTCGGAAGATTGCTCGGAGTGGGGATGGAATCGTGAACAACCAGCGCCTGTTGCAGATTCTAATTGCGGCACTGCTGCTCACA
>CAXEUS010000150.1:0-5434 GCA_963999385.1 uncultured Candidatus Poseidoniales archaeon
AGGGCTTGAAACTAAACGTCGCGGATAGCGTCGCAGAACTAGAATCTCCAAACTGCTGAACCCCGCCCCAGGTTTGAGTTCTCGCACCTGCATTCGAGCAGGAGGAGGTGGAGTAGCACTCTCTACGGACTCTAAGTCAGTGAGTCCTGCATGTCGCAGTATCGCCAGAGTCCTCTCGCTGGTGGCATCTTTTCCATTCGTTCTTTCATTCCGATTCGTTGTTCTCTTCTTACGAGTCATACCAGAGTCAACTGTGCACCGCTGGTTGTCTATTACGGCGGGGGGATGGAGAAACTGAAAGTGTACGAGGCAGCCTTCGCGTTCGGTAAAACATGTGAAAGTGAACGTCACTCGCCCTCATCGGATGTGGACCGGACCAACCTAAATCCAACGCGCCCCGCTTCTTGCCGCTCGTCAACCTCGTCCGCGGGTAGCACGAACCCATCTTCAGTGAGGGTCTCATCCACCAATTCCTGCACTGACTTACCGCCAGTGCCCTTGCTTGGTTTCACTTTCCTGTTACGACATATCAGATATGTTTCAGAGGAACTGTTACGACTGGCATCGGGTGAAAAGCGCTGCACCTTGGAGAAACGAGTGTTCGCCGCAGAAATGAGCGCCTCAATTCCCCTCCCTTGGAACACCTTGGTCACTAAAACCCCACCAGAATCCATCAGAGGGAATACGAAATCGAACACTGCGCACACGAGTTCTATGGAGATTGCCTGATCCATCTCATACTGTCCAGTCAACGAAGGAGAGATGTCTGACACAACGACACGCAGGACCTCGCCATCGAGTGTGTCGCGAATACGCTGCTGCGTACCTTCCTCTGTGATATCTCCGACCACGAACGTGCATCCGTCCACCGGTGCGCACCCCTTTAGGTCGACTCCAATGACCACGCCATCCTCACCAGCCGATTCCACTGCTACTTGGGACCAACCACCAGGATGACAACCGACATCGAGAACGGTGTCACCCCTCCGAATCACTCCGAACTTCTCCTGAATCTGTTTCAACTTGAACGCGGAGCGTGTTCGATAACCCGAGTTGCGTGCCTCGCGACGCCATGCATCGCTTCGATTCGCTGACTCTCTCCGGCCGCCCATGGTGCGGCCGGCGCCGCCGGGCATATGTAAAGGGGGCGCGTGGGGTGCACGTGCTGGATAGTATGGTGCGAACGACTGGCGGGCACGAATCACCGAACATAGTATGCGCATTGATGCTGGCCCTGATGTTGGCATCATCACTCGCTCTACCAGCTACGGCGGCACCAATTGGTGAGGGAGCGTTGCTTGAAAATTCTCTGAAAGTGAGTGGGGGTGGCACAGTACTGCAAGAGCAAGTCACTGCCACATGGTGCGACATCTGCGCTCTCACTGACCCTCGCGTAATCGATTTCGAGAAATCTGTTTCCCCTAGAGTTCAGCGAATTGCACTGCACCCAGATGATGGTTCCGACCCGCTCGGTACACGAATCTCATCCCACAGAATAGTACGAATGGGAGATAATCCAGCATCGCTCCAAATCCCATCATTCTGGCACGATGGTCAAGGGCAGTACATCGGTGACGTGAGCGTGGGAAGACTGCAACTAATGCTCCTAGCGGCAGAGAGTGAACGCAGGGCAGATTCAGAGTTAGTTCTGGAAGTGGAGCGGACTCACGTCTCCATCCTCATCGATGTAATCATGGGTGTGACTACGGACCAGACGCTCAACGGCACTCAATTGAGTCTGTTCATCACAGAGGACGATGTTGATTTCAGTACACAGGAAGCATCCCAGATGAATGGTATCCAAAGGCATCAGGGGGTGGCGCGGGCGCTGATCGAGGTGCCATTGGAAGATGTATCCGAATCAGATCGAGAGGCTGAGGCTGCCTCAGTGGCATTTGCCGAACCCGTCGAGGCATGGAGCGCCACGCTTGAACGACATGGTGACGCGATCCACCTGAGGCTGCAGTTCGTCCCCGACGCGTCATGGGCTATCGGGAGTCTGGGATTCACTGCTGTACATGAATCTGTGATTGGGGGTGATGACCTACGTGTATTCGGTGTCGTGTCGGCAATCCAACGAGATGAGGTACCCGAGGGGACTGCTGGGGGATGGGTTCTCGCCGCCATCCTATTCCTCTCCTGCCTGCTTATGGTGCCCGAGATTTCCTCGCGACTTGCACAGTGGACTGGATTCGACGCTGAAGTGCCCGCCGAAGATTCCTGAGCCCGTATTGCGTTGCCTGAAATCACCAGCGCCTAAACGCGTTTATTTGTCCGTGGACCCCAATAAGGTATTCGTGTCCATGTTCGCGTATGTTCAATGAGTTGCTTTATCACCTATTACCGCCATCATCATCTTGATGGAGCGGAATACCGAACCCGAGGACTTGCGGGATGAGACAGTCGTGGTCACGCGTGAATGGATCGTCGAGTACATCGTCGAGATTCCCGGTCAGGAAGTACGCAACCATCTCTCCATCCTGCGTGGTCAGGACGTGCACGACGTGCAGGCGCGACTCTACCAGGAACTGCGCGAGGAGTATCCCACCTCCGATCGAATCGAAGTGACTGTCATGCGCCTGCTGCCAGTCGAGAAGGATACAGACGAACAGATGTTCGAACTCGAGGGGGTCTACCAGCCCTAGGCCAAGGATGACTAGGATTAGATGAACTCAGACGAGTGGTTCGGCTGCTTTTTCCCAGTCCCCGCCATCATGCGCTCTCGAGAGCATCAGGAAGATTACGAACGTGGCCACAGTGGCGATATGTGCCATTGTGCAGTATGGGCATATTACAGGCGCTCCGTCTGCTAGTACGAGTTCAATCAGCACGAGCCAAGCGACTGCTGGGAGACCTAAGCCTGAGAATACAAGACCAATCTTGAGCCAGCCGCGATTCCAGTCCTCTTTAGGAGAGAACAGTAGAGCCATGGCGATGAATCCGAGTACGGTGAATGCCAGCAGCCCGAATATTCCCCATTCGACGCCTAGCAACGGCACCTCGTTCCACCTGTGATCACCGATGAGTGTGTGACATCCTTGGGCAGTGCATGCGGTAGTCGCACCTGCTCCGAGAAGTTGACGGTGAATGACCCACGTCCAAGTTGACGCTAGCAGACCTCCGAAAATAATCACATTCAGACCAAGCAGCATCCTGCGTGAATTTGGCCAATCAACTATCTTTTCTTGATTCAACGAATTGAATATCTTACGTGCCTGAGGCAGTGGGATGATGCATCCGACACCGATGACGACACCGATGACGATTAGCATGTTGTCGACCATTCAGCCACCCCCGAACAGGTTGTTCATAGCCGTTGGAAGCCCGCCCTCCTGAGGATCATGCTCACCCATATTCCAAGACACCACCCCGTTGGGTTGTAGGATGACCGCAAACGGAGTAGAAGCCACCTTCCACTCCGACTTCTCGCTGCCATCGATGTCGTTCAGGTAGGTCCAACTGTGCGCTTCCCCGGGACGGTTGTTGCAGTTGTCACCGTTGTGACATCCGTTGTAGTCGCTGCGCGCTTGGAATGCAGCAATCTCATCAGCACTAGTCGACCAACCGGGTAGACCTAGAGATATGCCAACGGTCACGAAGGTCACGTAACTACCGAACTGTTCGTGCATGATGCTCATATCCTCCGCTTCAGTCCAACAATGACCGCAATCGGTATCGATGAACTGGATGACGAACCATGATCCTTCTCCGCCTTCCACCCAGTCGCGGTTTATCTCATCATATAGCACGAAGGAAGCACTCCAGTCGGATGCCCCTGGTGCGTGAGCTGGAGCAATCAGGTTTGGCGCGAGTTTCCCCTCCTCTGGACCTATGTCCGGTGCCTCGGAGAAGATGATTAGCACCGCGAACATCACCGTGAGCATTCCCATCATTCCAAACGCTGCCCATAGGCGTCCGTCACCATCCTCATCGCGCACCAACAGGCGCCTTTGTCCGTTAATCTGCATGTCAACCAATCTCCTCGAACAGTACCCTCGTGGTGTGCCGTACGGCTCCTTCTGAATCAAACTTAGGGGTGTAACCCGTGGCCTCCATCCGGCTCGCATCGAGCATTGCCTTAGGAACATCACCTGCCCAGCCGCGATCTCCACCGGTGTACTCGATGCTGACATCAGACAATCCGGATCCCTCCACTACAATCTCAGCAATACGACGTACGCTGCATGTATCGCTACTCCCTAAATTGTAGCAGTTGACCGATTCATCGGTCGTTGCGACAAGGTGAATCATTGATGCAGCACAATCGCGGACCTCCATGTAGGACTTCTCCTGACGACCATCTCCGAGTACCTCGAGTCTCGTAGGGTCGGCCTTGAGTTTGTGAATGAAGTCGAATATGACTCCGTGTGTGCCCCGCGCGCCCACTATGTTGGCGAAGCGGAACAACCACGCCTGTAGCCCGAAAGTGCCAACCCAGGATGTGATGAGCGCTTCGGAACCAAGTTTGCTGGCTCCGTAGAGTGATATCGGAAACAGTGGCCCATAGTCCTCAGGAGTAGGCATCTCAGCCGCTTCCCCGTAGACGACTGAGGATGACGAGAATGCAATCTTCTTGACATCAGCCAATCTCATCGCTTCTAGGACGTTGTATGTCGCAACAGTGCCTTGCTTGAGATCAGTGTCGGTGACGCTGGTGCCCAGCCGGATGTCAGGATTGGCTGCTAGATGGTAGACAATCTCGATTCCTTCCATCGCCTCCGTGACCGCTTCTAGGTTCAGTAGGTCACCTATTACCAGACTCACCTCATCTCCGTGGTGAGAGAGGAAATCACGGCGTCCGCTAGACATATTGTCGAACACACGCACCTCGTGCCCATTCTCAATCAACAAATCGACGAGATGCGAGCCTACGAAGCCCGCTCCACCGGTGACAAGACAATGCATGGTGAGCCCGCCGACCGACCTCCCTGCCTTGACCGTTGCGCGCCTGCGTGGAAGGGCTGTGAGGTTACTGAACACATTCAGCAGACTCCCCAAAGGGGAGCAGTGTCACATTCAGCGCGATGTGAACAGGGGGGCCACCGAATATGACATGGACCGCCAGAGATAACTGGTCAACTCGGTGCTGACGACGAAAAACGCAACGACGACAAGAAGTGCCGGGAATGGGATGAAATGACAAAAAAGACGCAAACCGAAGAGAATGGAAACCAGAACGAAATGGACGAACCAGAATCCCTGTTGGTGGGATACGTCCGCAAGAGCAATGCAGGGGGTGCGCTGAAGATTTCGATCAACACCAGCGCCTTCCAAGACTGCTCGACCTACGACACCAGCGACGGCCAGACCTACGTGCCGCTCGTGATTAGCATGAACGCGGTGCGCCGCGTCATCGATGGTGAACGAGCTGTGACGACTGTCAGTCAGCTTCAGGACAACTGATGCTGCCCCCCCGGCGCGTCCGAGCCTGTGG
>CAXEUS010000151.1:0-3227 GCA_963999385.1 uncultured Candidatus Poseidoniales archaeon
CCCTCGGTGTTCTCCCTGAGCACGACCATGTCGACTTTGTCGGGTGACCACACCTGGGTGAATTCATCGTGAATCTTGTGCCGCACTCCGCCATAGAGTTTGATTGGGCGAACATTGGCATAGAGGTCGAGTCCCGAACGTAGACCGAGGATGACCTGCCCTCCAGCGATGTCCCCGTTAGGTAACTCTGCGCCCGGCCAACCAATCGCCCCTAGAAGAATGGCATCTGATTCGTCGCGGCAGTGCTCGAACGACCCTTTTGGCCACTCTTCACCGGTCTCCATCCAATATTGACCTCCGCACTGGATGGTCGTACGCTCAAACGTCAGCGGACTGCCCGCCTCGATAACATCCAGCAGCTTCTCTGCCTCGCGAATGACCTCAGGACCTGTGCCGTCGCCGGGCAGTATGGTCAGGCGGTAGGTCACCATGAATTGGCCACCGGCTGGGACTACATGAACGCGTCCATCGCTGCTGTAGCCACGTCTGTCAGGGGATTAGTTATTCAACCGTCATGAGAGGGAAGTGGGGCGATGACCGACAGTGCGCCGAGTGACGCCGACGGGCCTACCCGCATAGATGCCTCCAGTCTACCCGAGGAGGTGCGGCTACTATGGGAGACCATGCTCAGGCTCAACCCCACGTGGGACCTCGGTGAGTGGTTGGCGGCACGCGCAGGAGAGGAGCTGAGATTGGTCGAAGCGAATCTAGGTCGGGAGCGGATGCGTCTTGAACAACGACTGCACCGAGTGAACACTCTTGCAGAGCGACTGAAGCGCATGGGAATCAGTGTTGATGAGGTGCGCTGGAATGATCCCCATCAACGAAACCTGTTCGACATATTCTCCTCTAGAGAGGTCGAGATGGACGCGCAACCTGATTCGATAGAAAGTGCACAAGAAATGGATGAGGTGGAGCAGCACCCTGCTGGTGCTCTGCTGGACTATCTCCCTGGAGAACCCGGAGATGATCCGTTGCTCGCTATCGTTGCTCAACTGGTACTGGTCGAGATGGAACAAGCGGATGCAGTGGGATTGCTGCCGCTTTCTTTGGAAGATATGGGGAATACGTTCGACAAGCGTGGCATTAGTCCAGATGAGTTGGTCGAGGCGATAGAATGGTTGTTGGAACGTGATGAACTCGTTGAAATGGCTGAGGATATGTTCGGATTAGGTACGGGATAGCCGCGGACATTGTAGGAAACCGTGAATAAGGAACAGAACGACATTCAATTGACGGTAATGCCACGCATTAGGGCTATTCTGATAGGTGCGCTCGTTGGTGGATTCTTTCTTTTTGAAATGTTGGCGTCCCCCACTCTATCTATTGGGATAGGGATTACCGCTATGCTGCTGTCAGATTATCCTTGGCAATCAAGTGAACGACGGCGCATCACTCGACATGCGCACGAACAAGCGCTGCAACTGCAGTTTTCCGGTCAACAAGTGAACGCCCTCAATAATCGCCTCGTTCAAGTCGAAGCGACACTTGAGGACCGACAGACGCGCCTGCAGAACACTCTGATTGAACTTGAGCGGAGGGACACCGTCGGCGCTCCCGAAGCGCGCCGACTCATCGATGACCAGAAGGAAACACTCGATGCGCAGAAACAAGCGATGGAAGAGGCGCAGAAGCTGATACGTGCCCAACAGAGCATGCTCGAGCGACTGGAGAAGCAGACCGTGGACGGTCATGGACGTTGGGAAGAGACGCTCGCATCACTTGAGCGGATGCTGGCTAATCAGGCGAATCTGTCCACTGGAGCGCAGCAACACGTACTCGAGGAGATCTGTGAGGGAAATCGTGAACTCCAGAGAGCGCTTACTCGGGTGCTTTCTCGTCTAGCGATGACACCGCGCAATTCCCAGGTGCACGTCTCGGATTCAGTAGTGATGGGAGCTGTGGGTCATGATGACGGAAGAAAGGCACCAACCCCGCCGCCGATACCTGTAATCGATATCGGTGAGCCGCAGCGCATCAAGACCGAAACTTGGTTGAAGTCGTTGCCGGAAGACCTCGTCTGAGGTGCTCACTCTGGTATCGAACCGGCGCTCTGAACTGTACTGGCGGTTGTGGCTGGGCGGCCTGCTGTGGAAGGTCCTGGTCATCGCGCTCGGTCTCGTTGCCGCCAACTTCCTATCCGAATGGTCGGATACCACTTGGCAGATGATTGGAATCGGCTTGCTGCTGTTCGCCATGCTGCTGGAAAGAGGCGCTGCACGCGATACTCTCGCACGCGTCGATGAGATACTGCTCGGCGAGATGGAGGCCGCGGAATTCCTATCTGAGCGCGCTCCGGGAACTGCGGGCGCGTTCACGCTGACGGGAGTTCCAAACGCGTTCGACCGCTTGATGGATGAGTTGCTCACCGCCGCGGCCGGCCCGCTGTCCAAGGAAGTCGACGCCCGCGGACGTACCGTCTACCGCACCCGCGGTGCCGATCCGCGAGGGCCGGCGAAAGGGGGTGGCGCGGACACCATCGACGCGCGCATGCCGCGCATAGACGCAATGACTCCTCGCCCTGAGTTCGACGATTTGGAAGATGAACTGACCCGAGCCGAAGAGACCGTGGTCGAAGCGAACTTAGTGGCGGCTGAGCGTGCGGAAAAGCGCTGGAAAGAGCAGGAGAAGTCGGACTCGGAACTCCTCGAGGAAGGGGTGGAGAAACTCGGAGATTTGGTTGCAAAAGGCCATTTCGGGGGTCCGCAGGAGTCCGACGAGACGACCGAGAACCATTAGAAGAGGAGCCATGCCCGGAGCGGGCAAGCGCATGGCCGGACATCAGGTGAAGGCGATTCTCGTTGCGGGGGGCGCTGGCACGCGTCTGCTGCCGTTCACCCGTTACACACACAAGACGCTGTTACCGTTGCACAGAAGGCCTGTCATCGACTACGCACTGGCCACCATCCGGCGCGCAGGAATCCGTGATATCACCATCATCGGCAACCGTTTCATCGGGCAGATTGCACAACATGTAGGCACAGGATTGGATGGAGAGAACATCCACTACGTCATCGAGGAGGAGCCGCGGGGCGTTGGTCACGCACTCAATCTCGCTCGCCCGCACGTGGAAGGGAGTCGAATGCTCGTCTACTTCTCCGACAACATCGTCACCTACGAACTAGCCGACGACGTCGCCGCTTGGAGGGAATCCGCAGACCCCCCTGGTTGCGTTCTCCTAGGCCGAACGGTTCCTGACCCAGAGAGATTCGGCGTTGCGGTGTTCG
>CAXEUS010000152.1:0-25201 GCA_963999385.1 uncultured Candidatus Poseidoniales archaeon
CACGATCGGCGGCGAGCAGTTCCTGGTCGACCAGATCGGCACGACGCTGTTCCACAAGATCAAGCGGGCGGCCGCTGAAGAATCAGGTCATGACGTGCGCAAGGCGGTGGTGACGATCCCGGCGAACAGCCTGGGCCTGGCCCGGCAGCGAACCAAGCAGTGCGCCGGGATGGCCGGTATCGAAGTGTTGACGTTGATGAACGAGCCGACAGCGTCTCCAGTCATCGTCCCGAATCCGAGGACACAACCGATTACGAACGCCGCTCCGTACGCACCCCCGACCCAGAACCACGCATCCTCGGACACACCGGCTAGGAGATCGACTGTCGGACGGTCGCCCGCGAGAACCCTACCCGCGCTGAGATGGTGCTGCAGCATCGTCAGCAATCCTGCAGTCATACTCCCACCGATGAACCCGTTCCATGTCTTGCCGTCGCCGAGCATCCTATTGCCATCTGAATGCAGCCTGCCCGCGTCGATAGGCTTCACGGGCATCCCTGTAAGCGAAGGAATCCATTTACCCCATAGCATGGCGAATGTATTGGCAAGATAACCCGCCATGTAGAGCCAAGCTAGCGTTACAACCACCAACAGAAACTGATTCGCTCCGTCATAGGAAACAACATCACCGAATAGGCCGGACATGACCTCTGTCGAGCGCGAGCAGCGGTTGAACCTTCGTACATCGTGTGGCGGCGTATTGATGGAGTGAACCGGCATCCCCGAGGCGATGAACCCGAAGACCAGCCCATTGATCATCTGTCTGCTCCTGCTTGGCTCACTGTCCGTGTTGTCGCTACCGGTCCAAGCAACTGGGCCACCCGGTGGTAACGATGCGATCAACATCACTGAAAACACGACATGGGATGAATCGGGTAGCATAGATCAGCAACTGACCATCTCCGCGGGCGCGACGCTCACCATCTCTAGCGACATCGATGTCGGACCAGCCACGAACATAGTGGTCTCGGGCACGCTCGACCTCGCAGGAGGCTCACTCCTGGCAACTGAACCTCCCTCTGATGTGCAATGGTGGAATGCCGGAGGGGGCGCTGACCTCTGGCTGCCAACGGACCAAGTGAGTGGAAGCGGAGCGATTGTCATAGTCAGCGCTGCTGGATTCAACCTATCCGGATTCACAGTAGCTTGGGGGAGCGGGGCATCCGAGCCGATGGACGGAGAGCAGCACGAGATTACACTCAACTCATTCCCAAATGACGGAGACTGGCTCACGTTCGAAATGGAGGTTGGTAGTTGGGGGGAACTGGTACTCGATAGAATCGAAATTCGAACCGCCTCCACCATCCAATTCGAAGCCACAGAACTCGACGGATCAGGTTGGATGTTGCGAGGAGAATACGGATTCACTCTCGGCATCGCTGCCGGAGGGACTCTCAGCGCAACCGACGCAGAAATCATGGGGGCTGATGTAATGATTAGCGGCAGCGCGGATGGACAGGACAGTTGGTTCAAGCGCTCGGGACCAGTGAATGTGATGGGTTCACAGGCCTCACTGAATTGGAACGGAGGGGGATTCAACAGTTCACTAGACGACCATGACGTGCGGGCGGATGGTGTGGCTGCGCTCTCGTTCACAGGGGTTACAGACAGCGGAGGATTCGTCGACCTGTGGGAGAGGCAGATTTCCGCTCAAGTTCTTCATTTTCCGGGAAGCGGGGCCACATTCAGCCTGAACGGGGTTGGACCGAATGATCGTACGTACATGGGGATCACTACGGCAGAGGGTATCTACAACGTACCGGCAGATGAAGGGTCGACCACTCGCGTCGTGGAGATTGGACAGTCCGATGGTAGCGTATGGACGGAGAGTGCTACCATCGACAGCATCTCTTGGTTCACCGCCTGGGGAACGTACACCAGCGAGGTAATCGCAATTCCTCATTCTGCTGACGTGGTGGTTGACTTCCCTCTGCCATCTGTATCCATCACGCAAGTGGAGATTGAAGATGCTGCGCCCACTCTTGGTAGGAGGGCCTCAGTTACGGTCACCTTGGAGAACACTGGTTCAGTCGCAGCCAACGTCCCCATCGAGTGCTATGATGGAGCCGACCGGGCGGACATCTCCCCTACCTTCCCAAGCGCCACAGTCGGGGCTAACTCGGATGCGGACATCGATCTGAAATGGGGTCATACAGGAACCGGTAATTCCACCCTGACATGCTCTCCTATGCTGCCCGCGCAACTCACTCGCGATGGCGCCTTGGGTGGTGAATCGAGTGATTCGTCCGTGGTCGTTTGGGAGGTGCAGTTGGAAACGGGGATGGACCCGATTGTTATCGCACTAATCGTCGCACTCGTTGTCGGAGTACTGCTCGTTGCCGGGTTCACCAGCATGCAGGCTCGCGAGAGCATGGTGAAGGCAGAGGAAACTGAGGACATCGAACTCGTTGATCTCGACGATGACGACGACTAATCAGCAATCTTCGGTTGGCTTGTAGGGCTCACCTGTTTGGGGTCCCTCTCCATCGGGGTCCGATGTGTCACGCTCCTCGTTGTAGTTCCACCAAAACTGATACCCTTGACTGGATGTGCCACTGAACACATCTCCGAATGGAGTGTCATGAGTTACCGTGATTTCGATGGTGTAGCACCCATCACCATCGTAGAAGTCCCCTCGCGGGATGTAGTTCTGCATTTCACCAAAGGCATTCAACTTCTCACCGTTGCCGTCGAGGTCGAGCCACGCGTTCTCTACCAGGCCACCACCCCCTGACCAAGTGGCAGTTGAACCGTCAACGGTGACAGTTGGGAAGGTGAAGACTTCTGAACTCTCAAAATGGATTGAAGCCTGGATGGTATAGTCCGAATCTACGTGGAGCATCATGCCGCTCGAGTTGCTCTCTACCGGGTCCGCCACTCCCACACCGACGCGTAACGACGCACCGAGGTGATCGAGACCGTTCTTCGGGCAGTTCCCATTCTCATCGCACTCAGTCGCCTCGGTAAGAGCGGCAAGTTCTCCGTCGACCGCGCTGATGGTGCGGTCCATCATCTCGGGAGAAATTGGGTAAGAATTGGCGACCGAGCCACCCTGCGTCACCTCGATGGCATAGTCGATATCGGTCATATCGCTGGCAGCCGCGCGGGAATTCCCTTGGTAGAAATCACTGAACGGTATCTCGTACCACGAGAGTTTGTTCTTCGGCGTAAACGATTCACTGTACGCCTCTACTCCCCCGTAGGTAATCTTCACCTTGAGCGGGTCATCGGGAACACCCCCCAGCATAGGGGTGCCGATGAACATCTGTACCCGCAGCGTATCATCTGATTCATCGACCTCGACGGCAGACACTGAGATCGAATGCTCCCCGAAACTGAACCCCATCACGGATTGATATGCAATGAACAGAATCAGAATGGCTACCAAGCCACCAGCGATTCCCTTCTTGGCATTCGAGGATAGAAGAGATGAGGCTTCAAAGTGGCTACCGCCAGAATCAGCACGAGCCAGCAGTCCTCCCGAATCGGCGACGTGCGCCGCTTCTGCGACATCAGCAGTATCGTTTGCTTCTGGGGCTACTTCACCGTCGTCATCTTGGATGTCCTTTGCCTTCTCGAGTAATCCGCCAGACACAGTTCCACCTCAGTCAGTATGTAATGCCACTCAACAGGTTATCAACCCGTTGGCGGAGAGCGTTAGACTTGGTACCCCAATATTCCCCGACACACACGCGGGCGTATGCGTCACAGCAACGGTTCGGGTGGTTCGACTCCGCTGAACTCAGCGTGATCCTCGTCTAAGCGACGACGATGCAGCACAGCTGCTCCCAAAGCCAGCATCGTCAACCCGGGGATGACTTCGAATCCAGGTAGGTAGACGCCGCGCACGTAGAGTGTAACCATCTGCGTCTGGTAGTTGGCCACACCTTCCGTTCGTACGGAGAACTCGCTGGTCGCCTTGAACTGCAACTGGTAGTAATGGTCCGACCAGCCCTGCTTCTTGGGGGTGCGAATCATCACGCGCATCTTGTCCGGGGGTGCCTGAGGCTCAATCTCGGTGCTGATGGCGGGCAGTGTAATTTGGAAGTCGGCATCTTCGAGCACATCACGATTGGCGATCTCGATGTTGAACCGATCGTAGGCATTGCCGTCGTTGTAGACCTTGAACTCAAAGATGTAGTCGACCTTCGGCCTGAGTTGCTTGAATGGTTCCTCGGCTTCGACGCGAAGACGACTGTACTGCATGATGGTCACGAGTGCGTTCACGGTGTTCGATGTGCAGGACGGGCAGGCGACACCGTTGGCGGTGTCCACAGTCGCTGAGACGGTTACAGTACGGCTTCCTTCTGCCATGCGGTCATCCCCGCGCACGACTACTTCGAACACGGCATCGTCGTATGCTCCGACGATGACCGAACCGGGCGCGGCGAACGAAAGTCCACCTGCTGTGACCTGAATGCGCACCTTCTCAGTGTACTGTGTCGGATTGGTGGCGGTGCAGAAGGTGGTACCGACTCGCGTTGCTCCGGGATAGACCTCTACAGGAATCGATGCTGGCGAGCAGGCTACGTTAATCTCCGGGTTCGGAGAAATTCCCTGAGCCGAGACTGTGCCAGCGGCACCGGCCCACAACCCCAGAACATACACCAGCATGAGGAGAGACATCCTCCGAACAGCGCTTCGATTCATCATCTGTCACCTATGGTGAACGGTCCCCTGAGACTCCTATAAGGATTCGGGGGCAATGCCCCGCTTCGACGTGCTACGCACGTGTTTTCGCCATATTCGAGGGTGATGACTCTAGAAATCGTCCAAGTCGAAGTCATCGAGGTCCAAGTCATCGAATTCATCGTCGTCGAAGTCGATATCGTCGACGTCGAAATCGAAGTCATCGGCTGCTAAGGATCTCCGATTGGATACTAGTTTGACTACCACGACGATTGCACCCACCACCGCCAATAGCAGCAGAATCGCAGCCACTGAAACCGCCCATGTGGGCACACCTGCCACCGAGATGAGTTCTTGCTTGGCTACGGTCTCCAACCGGAACACATCTTTGATTGTCCACACATTCCCTTCGTCCTCGCTGTGCTGGCTGGTCGCCGTAATCTCGACTTCGAAGATATCGTCACCCACGCCCTCGGTCGTAGTCACGGTCAGCGTCACGTCAGCAGTTGCACCCGCTTCCAATTCGAAAGATGAGCCGCTGAACGATAACTGTGCCCCGAACTGCTCCAACCCACTCCTGTTCACGATATCGAGGATGATGGTGTCCTTGTCGTTGCCATTGTTCTGTACCTTGAACGTGATTTCACCAGATTCACCCGCGTCTAACAGCAACTCCTGCGGGTCGATGATTATCCCTGGCCTGCCGAACTGTTGTATGGCAATAGTCACCTGAAAAGTCTCCTCGGTACATGTAGGACATACAATCCCATTAATCGTTTCAACGAGGGCGTTGATGTCCGATTGGATGTCCTTCACGGGGTCCCCCAACTCAGCGCGGTAGACTACCTGGAAGGTTGCGTCACCATTGGCTGGGACATCCACAGACTCAGGAGCGGCATACAACAAATCGACCACATCTACTGTGATGTTCACCTCTTCTTGGAAAATGGAGTCGTTTGTTAGCGTGCACGTGGTAGTTCCCGTGGCAGGGCTGCCTGGAGCCACCTCGATGGATACCTCAACTGGAGTACACTCTATTTCCACGCCAGGCGAGAGTTGTTGCGCCTGTGCAGCCGGGATGGCTCCCAAGAGCAAGAGGAGGGAAAGCAAGGTGAACACCCTTGTATACTCACGCCGAGGAACTGTTGCAATGCTTGACTGCACCATGTTTTCCTGCCCATCCGTGGTTTATCAGCGTATGTGGACGAGGTGCGTGTGTCCGCCCAATATTCATGTGCGGTGTCCTAGAGCAGCATACAGGGCCCGTAGCTTAGTCTGGTTAGAGCGCCCGGCTCATAACCGGGTGGCCACCGGTTCAAATCCGGTCGGGCCCACCTCATTTCTGAATGAGTTGGGTCGCGAATTGCTCGGCGGCGGAGCGAACAGTTTCGGGGACGAAGAACATCGTGCTGCTGAACTCTCCAGAAATTGACTTGATCATCGGTGATGATGCCAGAATGTCACTACCGTCATCGAGTGTGATTCCACCCACATATGGCAAGTATCCTTCCTTGTGCATGCGTGCGTGAATCAAATCATGTTCAGCATCGAATCCTGCTTCTGATACCATAGCAGACAGAGGTTTGAGCAATTCCTCAGCCTGCTCAAGCGAGTGGTCAGGAATCCGCAGCCGCTTGTGGAATCCATCCCGGCTAGCCAGCCGAGTGGCATATCCAGATAGTACAGAGTCGTCGAGGTCGGCCCATGCGAACACATCGGCTATCACGAATGCGTCCGTCAATTGAGAATAGCGTAGTGGTGTGAGTTCGCGATTCGACAGCATGTCCCGCATTCGCAAAGACAGTGGCAGATCCTCACTCTCGTGCAGGTGGCGAGCCCGAGACAGGGAGCGTACGTAGTACGTTTGTGTAAGCAGATTCAGTTTGTGGAAGTAGACATGTTGGTACATGTGCCAGCGAGTGATCAGATATCCTTCGACCACACCCACCCGATCTTTCCTGACGACCAAACGGCCGTCTTCTGAGATGCGTAGAGAGCGGAGTATTCTGTCCAAGTCGATGCTTCCCACATCCGCACCTGTCACGAACTGGTCCCGCTTCAGGTAGTCAAGACGGTCAACATCCAGTTGACTGGAGACCATCTCGGAGAGGAAGCGGGGCTCAATGCTGCCATCCATGATGGAAATCAGGCGAACAACTGAATCACCCAGCAATTCGGTAAGAACACCCGACAAGTCACACTCATCGTCCTGCATCAACAGACGTCCCCATTCCTCATGCCCGCGGAAAGTTGCGAACACCTCGGGAGTCTCAAACATGTGCGAGAATGGAGGGTGTCCAACATCGTGTAGGAGGGCAGCAATTGGAACCAGCCTCGCATCCTCGTCAGATATCAAATCGGGGTAGAGTTCGCGTAGATGGCTGACCAGTCGAGTCGCTAGGTGATGCGCGCCCAACGAATGCGAGTACCGAGTGTGGGTCGCCGAGGGGAATACGTAGTGACTGGTGGCGAGTTGTTGGATGTAGCGCAGCCGCTGAAAGGTGCGCGTATCTATGATGCGGCGGATGTCATCACTAATCTCGATGTCACCGTGAAGCGCGTCGCGGATGATGCGCCCGTCGCCCATTTCAGAACCTCCAGCGTATTTCGGGACCGGCGCGCTCGCTTCAATCCACCGCATTCTCCCGGAGTGATTGCTTGAGAGAATGTGTGATGTCTAGTTGGTCGCGGTTTCCGTTCGCCGTCTGAGCCACAGCCAAGTGGGGAGGTTCACAGTAGTTACCGCCAGCATCCACCCTGCAACGCACGCGCACGCGAGGGAGAGTGGGTCGGAAGACATCGGATAGAACAGCGCAATCAGCAACGCATACAGCGATACGGACATGGCGCCGAGCATCATTGGGCCAATCGCTCCTGTGGGAACTGCTTCTCCTTGAGAAATCCACAGTGCCACCATGCTGGTTGTGAATATCGCCGGGAAGATGCTCATCAATCCACTCGCCAGCGAGTCCCCCGACCCAGCTAGATGAACGGCAATACCAATCGCCAGTGATGCGGCTATTCCTCTTGCCAACAAGGTACTTGGTCCCACCGAATTATCTCCAGGAGGCGCAGGTACGTGCTTCCAGCAGGTGGCGATGCCAATGCTGACTCCCAGCAGCAGCGACAACCAACCGATTAGAAGTGGAGAGGTGCCTTGCGCAAGCAGTGAGTCCACTACAATCATCGCGGCTGCAGCGCAGGCCAACCACGCGACCAGAGTGAAGGTGGTGGTTACGGTCAACCGGATGCTGAACCCCCAGTCTGGCAACATGCTGGGAATGATACGCCAAAGCCAGAGGAAGCCTGCATTGAGCAGCAATCCGACCGGGACGATTCCCATAGCTTGCTGAAACTGCTCTACATCTCCTCCAGTGGCTACCCATATCCCCAGTCCCGCAGGCACCAGCGTTGAGGGGACCGTTCCCAGAACCCCGCCGTGGATTCCACCCCAACGCTCGATGGCGAGCGTTACCGGAACGGCCACGATTCCAGCGAACAACGCAGAGAGTAGTAGTGAGGTGCTCGGCATAGTGGCACCCTCGCCTGTACAACTGACCTTCCCTAACCACTCGATTCGATATTGTCTAAGTCGCCCTCGAGTTCCGCGTCAGGCGGAGCGTTGTCTCCACTCATCGGCCACAGGCCGGCCTCCTGCCAACCACCGTGTTTCTGCCGCGCGTTGGCGACCATCAGCCCGGTGATCACCACTCCGATGAGCAACAGCAGCACCAGCGCCGCGAGGAAGAACACCAGACCGGAAATTCCTCCGGATTCACCGGCCCCAGAGACTGGGGTATCTCCCATCACATGCAGGTGAACCACAGCGTTGGTCGAGGCGTTGTCGTCCTTGATGGCGCGCAGCATGATTGTCTGATTTCCCGTCAGGTTGTTGCCCGGAAGGTAGCGCAGCCGGTCGAGCAGCATCTCATGAGTCACCTCGACTGAGGTCTCTCCCGGTTCGTAATTCGGGTGATCGGACCAGTAGTCGCGCATGTCCCATGTGCGCCACTGGATCTTCATCGGTCCACCCAGAAGTGAGAATACAACGCCTCCACCCGGACCGATATGCACCTTGTTGTCTCCTCCGATTTCACTCACCAGTGATACGTTCATCGCCAGTGACAACCCATACAATTGGTTAGCAGCTTCATTTACAGATGGTCCTGCGTTGACGTGCCCGTGCCCGTAGACATTGTTCTGTCTAGGCTTAATCGAAATCGTGCTGGCATCAGTAGCACATCCATCAATTCCGGCGGGATCACCCATGTACCAACAGTCGCGGTAGGTTGCTGTCTCTTGCATGATGTTCCTAACGTCAAAGGGTGATAGGTCGGGGTTCGCTTGATACATCAATGCAGCAAGACCTGCGGCTCCAGGAGTTGCCATGCTGGTTCCGGATTTTGAAGTATATCCATCACCTGTGTTGAAGTCTGGAGCCATCACGTTGCTCCCAACGAATGCGATGTTCGGCTTGACTCGCTGCTCTTCTGTCGGTCCTTGACTGGAATATACTGCAATGCTGGTATCTTTGTCCAATGCTCCTACAGTGATGACATCCTCAGCGCCACCCGGAGTTCCAATCGTTCCGGGACCTGCACTATTGCCTGCCGCAATGAACATGGCAATGCCATTTCGAGACATTTCATTGGCCATCCTGTTCACACTTTCTTCCTGCGAACTAGTCAGTTCAATTGGCCCAGGACCACCTAGGCTCATGCTCGCAGCGCGGATGTTGAATTTGTGACGGTTGTCTACTGTCCATTCCATGCCTTGCATTACCTGAGCAAACGAACCTGAGCCGCTCTCAGAGAGCACTTTCACCCCAACTAACTGCGCCTGTGGTGCTACTCCGATGAATTCGTACGTCGGTGCGCCTGTGCCTGCCGTAATTCCTGCGCAATGGGTGCCGTGACCTTGATCGTCGTACGGCTCGACATCGGTTCCATTGGTATCGTCAGGACGGTTGATTACATCGTAGAAGCCAATCACCTTTCTATCGTTGGTCTCATTATCGTCATCCAAGTCGTCTAATCCGACGTGATCTCCGTCAATGCCCGTATCTATGATTGCAACAACAGATCCAGAACCGGTGTAACCGGTGTCCTCCCACACTCCGGTGACCCCGTGAATTTCATTCACATCATTCATCGAGACTGATAGAATGCCATCGAGTTCGATAAGTACGACTCCCTGAATGTTAGCGAGATCTCCGAGGCGACTGACCTCGACGCTGCCCGCAATCGAGTCGATGAGGTGGTATCGGAATTGAGTACGGAATCCGACCTGGTCGGCGAGCAGATTCTCGTCGGCTGCAGACGGCATATGGTCGAAATCCACGATGACCCCGATACGCCCCTCGTCATCCACCCAGTCGTGCAATTCGCTGGCAATTGCTATCGGAATCGAATCGTGAATACGGTCGCGATTACGATCCATGTTCGTAGTCTCCCACCACTCTTCCCCATCGGGCTCTACGGGTGGTAGAGCCACTTCTGGCGTGACCGCCGCACCTAGACTGGGTAGAAACAGCATGGCGAACACTGCAAGGCTGGCCCACAACATGCGAATGCGGCGTGAAATGTCACCGCGACTGTCAGCAACCATCTCGCTCAGTCCAATGTGACCGTAGACACGCCTTCAACCTGACCCTTCCCGGCGGCAGACTGAAAATCCGGCCTCCGGTGATGTGAGCGTGCGCCCGAGGACGAGAACCTGTCAGCCGTCGGCATCGCCCAGTAGGGTGTTGCTCTCGCTCATGCTGGTACTGCTGATGCTTCCTCTGCCCAGCGTCGCCGCTGATTCATTCCGTCTGGAAGAGCCAATCTACCACAACGGTGACGAGTTCGTCTATGAGGGACATAATGCAGAACTCCTCAGCCGCCTACGCTCAACCTGGGAGGACGACGGCGACCTTCTGAGCGTAGATGTGACCGCGGAAGAGGAGTTGACTGTCGAACATCTTGGTAGTGAGTGGTGCAGTATCCTCGGCTGGTCGGGAGACTGCGACAGAGCCCGTGTCAGCCACTCAGTGAACGTCACAATCACCTGGATGGAGAACACCACCTCCTTCACCAACGACACTGTGAATCTGTCAATCGTGTATACCGCAGATCATTGGGAGGCGCGTGGTACCCATCGCTACGAGAAACTCGCTGCAGTAACCGCAACAGAGACCAATTTCTCCGGTGGCGGTGAGGACAATCTCCTCGAACACGAACTCAGGGAGACCACCCAAACGGAGAGAATCGGAGACTGGCCGAGTGTGGTCGAACTAGGAAGTTCGTGGGACGTGGAGATGACTGAGTCATTGAACGTGACCGAGCGCACGCGGGAGAACAACGGGCCGTGGTCTGAGAGTTGGCGAGACGAGGTGAGCACACAGCAAGTGGCCTACCAAACAGTGAATCTCTCGACGGTCCACTACGGAATTGCTAACGAGAAGTCACATGACACCATCGTCATCCGCCGCGATTATCTGGGTGACAACCTCACTTTCTTTGACCACTTCAGAGAGGAGGGGTTCCTCGCGCGCACTGAGATGTATGATGGAGATACGCTCATGCTCTCAATCACTCTGGTTGAGTACACTTACTACGAAACCGAGCCGCATTCGGTGACCAGTACGTCGAACTGGTTACTCCCAACAATCATCGTCGGGCTCGTTGTGCTGGCAATCATTGCCATCGGTTCCGCCTTCGCTGTCGTCAGTATCGTACCGAAGGTTCGAAATCCTGAACCAGACGAGCCATGACCTCGCTCGCCTCAGCCGCTATCTCCATCGCCTTGATTCTGAGTAATCCTCCGATGGCACTCCCCTCAAGAGTCAGAGTGTCAATGCCAACAACCTGACTGGAGAGCATGATTGCCACGATACCGTGCGTCCCCCAGTCGAACTCTGTTGGGGTATTGTCCATAGCGTTGCCAACAGGCAGCATCAGGTGCGTCGTACCGTTGGAATCTGTCGACCATGCAAGCATCGTACTACCGTGATAGACAACTCCGGATGCGCTCGCTATCGGCTGCCCTGCGGAATCATTGACCCAGATGGTCACGTTGACCTCGGCATTCAATGGCGACCAGTCGGGCTGCATCTCGACCTCGATTATCTCATCCGGGGTGGCTGGGGAGTACCCAATCAATACGAGTGATGCGTTCACGCCACCAAGAGCGATGTCGTCAGTCCAACGATGAGTGTACTGGCGCACAGCCGGACACCACCAACGCCATTCCTCGGGATCGCCCGCTTGGTCGTGCATCCACACCTCTGTACTGTTCTCACATCCAGTCCACGAGGAATTGACCTGTCTCGCCACTGAGAAGTCCCATTCCTCGTTGCTATGCTCAAGACCATTGGGAACCTCGATCAATCCACCATCTCCACCGGTGAAGTTGCTGGAATGGTTGGTCTCCTCATACCAAGTTTCGTTCAGAGCGAGAGGGAAATCGTAGAATTCTCGTGGCGGGTCATAATCAGAATTCTCGGTGAAGTCAGTGATTTCGATATCCGGGCCTTCAATAATCACCTGTGGGGTGAAGGTGAATACCAGCCGCTTTGAGTATCCGGTCAATGCCAAATCACTGACGCGGTACCATTCCGTAAGCTCGAACACCACGTTGAGTGTGCCATCCACGGCTCCGATGACCGGGGCGGGAAAGTCGCGTCCCTGGCCCACGAAATTACCGCTGGTGTAGGTCTGGTATACGGGCGTCATCACTCCGTCCACCTCCTGCTCCTGAATCGCCTGCACGGTCATCACGCCGGTACCGTAGAGGAATTCGAGTTCCGCACCATCAAGTTCAGCAGTCTCCTCCACTATCGCCACCGCATCCAGAACAACATCGTAAGTCCACTGGTCGCCGACATTCCACACCGGTGCATGCGCAGTCCAGTTCCACTGCACACTCTCGTTATCCGTAGTGTTCTCCTGCGTTACATTTCCATCATCATCGGTGGTGTACGAATGATGGCTCGACGGAATGATTACTGGTGATGTTAGAGGCGAGGTGAACGAGGCGACCAATAGCAGGAGCAACATGCAGGAAATTGTCTGCCGTTGTCCACCCATGGAGTGCCGAGGGGGAGGTTCCCACATGAAGCGAGCGCCTAGAGTGGGGGCAATAGGTACTCCCTGACGTTTAAGCCACGATTCCGCATGGGGTAACCCATGAGCAAACTGTGGGCGATGTTCTTTCTGAGCATCTTGCTTGTGAGTGTAATGAACTTCTACGCAGAGATCAGAGAACCAGATCGTGTGGAGATTGCCGACATACATGAGCACATACGCGGGTCAGTGAAAGTGCAAGGAGTGTTGACCTCGTACGTGCGTGATCCATATTCGGACGGTTCCGATAGAATCGATTTGTTGCTAGAGGACGAGTTCAACGTCGTAGAGATTCGCTGGACTGAAACCGGGATGCGCCATTCTGGGCGTGATGATGGTCTGCCAGCGGCACTGCCACACATCGGGACGATGGTCGAGGTCGTGGGCAAGGTAACAGAGTGGAACGGAATGATATGGATTCAATCTGAGGGCGCTGGCGCAATCAACTACGACTCCAGCTGGGTTCCTGATGTGCATGCGCTGGACTTGACAGAATTGTCGCACAGCCCAAGTGTGTATGCTGGCGACCTGATTACTATGACCGGATACGCGGGTGGCGTCATCGAGGCGAACATTACGCGGCAGACATTCTCGCTGATGGACTCCCCGTCGTACAGCAATGCGGACCACATCGTGTCCATCTCGATGGAGGGACGCCTTACCGAATCCCTCGAGTCAGGCAGCAAAATCACATTGACTGGTTGGCTGCGCTGGGACGAACGCTCGTTCCGCTGGCAGTTGCAGACTCACGCTTCCGATATCGAGGTACTGTGGGCAGCCGGTGCAAAGCGACTCTCATGGAGTTCGGATGCAGTCTATTGGTCGTACGATGTAGGAGCCATGGTGACTCTGGAGGGCACCAGTGCTGATCTCACTGACGGTTGGTGGATTATGGGCCCAGGTGATGACGGGGCCAACCGAATTTGTCTGCTGCCAGCTCCTGATGACCAAGACGGTATCACACAGGATTGGACCGGCCGACTGGTGTGGGAGGAGCAGAGTGTGCAACTCTGCCTGGATCACGGTTACGATGCCGAGTTCACCAACCCTACTGGAACCATCGGCGAGGGGACAATTCCCCTTGGAGACATAGTGCGTGACCCGAACGCCTACCGTAACCAGACTCTCAATTTCGAGGGCTGGAGCACCGACCCGATTTCACCTGATTACAACAAGGGGTATTTCGCTGACGGACCTGACTATTTCTCTCGCTCAACGCGCGTGCGCATGGTGCTCGAGGGCGCTCGCGCTGAATGGCTAGAAGCGGACACCCAGGTACGCATCAACGCCACAGTAGTGTGGGACACATCTGATGCGCGTCTCATCCTGCAGGTACATGCAATCACGGTTGTCGGGCCAACACCAAATCCAATCACGCTCTCTTGGACTGAGGGATTCGATGACTGGCAATGGGACATCAACAAGAGAGTCAAGATTAGCGGTATCGCGACCAATGGTTCCAACGGAACATTCTGGATTGCCCGTGAAGGAAGTGCCATTGGCGAGCGGCTCTGCTTGCTGGGTGACGGTACCGAATTGGCAACGCAGACTGCTGCGGGAACACAACCAGTAGATTGGGTGGGACGACTGACCACAGAAGAGAACGTCGCCGACCGAGAAGTGAAACTCTGCCTTGATCGTCGTTGAGGAACGGTTCAGGGATGGTCAAGAGAGAGGTGGAGATATGGAGGTCTGGCTGGCAGAATACATCTGGTTGATGGGGGCGTTCTTCATCGGCGTCTTCCTCGGATGCATGACTGGGCTCATCCCCGGATTTCACGTCAACAACGTTGCGCTCATCGCGCTCAGTATGTCTCCACTCGCGATTGGACTTGGGATTCCTCTATCGGCAGTGGCGGCGATTATCGTGGCAATGGGGTGTGTGCACACCTTCCTGAACTACATCCCAAGTGCACTTCTCGGCGCTCCTGACGGCGACACTGCGCTCGCACTTCTACCAGGGCATCGTATGCTGTTAGCCGGTTACGCCACACAAGGAGTAGCATACTCTGCAAGAGGTTCACAACTCGGTATGGTACTCTCCGTTCCGCTGCTGCTGTTCGCCCGCTTTCTGTTCGGTGAGGACCCCGGACTCGGTCTGTATGCTGAGTCACGAGAAGTTCTTCCATGGCTGCTGCTGATGATATCCAGTTTCCTCATCCTGACCGAAACCACCAGGCTCCCTTGGCCGGAATGGATGCGGAAATCAATGGGCTTCAGCGATGATTCCCGCGTAGCCGGGATACTAGCTGCAACCGGATTCTTCCTGCTCTCGGGATTCTATGGATGGGCCGTATTCGAACTTCCCGGAAACTCCCCAATAGGGATTTCCGGTTCATCGGCCACCATGCTCATGCCCGGACTTGCAGGCTTATTCGGAATCGCCAACCTGATTGACATCTACGTCACGACATCCGAGATGCCACCTCAAGAGGAAAACTGGGAATTGCCACCAATCAAGCCGCTGATTATCCCCTGCTTTCTGTCATCAATCTGCGCTTCCGTGATGGCTATCCTCCCTGGGATGACGGCGGCGCAGGCGACTGTCGTCGTGATGAGTGCACGTAACTTCGTGGGCAAGTTGAGAGATCCAGATTACATTCCAGCCGACTTCGAGTATGGACCGGGACAACAATCGCATCCGGCCATGCAGGCCATGGCCGCCCGTCAGAATGCTGAACAGGCTGCAGCGGCAGGTCCCCCTGAACTTGACCCATTCTCACCACCTACCGACGACTCACCCTCAGATACCGCATCTTCCCTGCACAGCGATGAGGGGGGGGCACTGTCGCTGACGGGCGCACCGCTCTCATCAGAGGATGAGGGGATGCTGGCGTCTGCACGTACCGAGGCGGCTTCCCCCGACCTCGATCTTGAGGCACAATCCATGCAGCAGGATCTGGAGGTGATTGCGATATTATCAGCGACGAACACGGCGGTGACTGTAATGGTGCTCGCCTTCCTGTATCTTGTCGGACGACCACGTTCGGGTGCCGCTCTAGCTCTCAATATGATGTATCCAATTGACCCATGGTCAGCTGTTGAGCCACCACCTGATTTCATCCGACTGATAGCAGTGACACTAGGTGCAGGATTCATCGCTGTCCCCATCATGATGAAGGTAGGAAAGGGGATGCTCAAGTTGCACGAACTGATCCCTCTACGCAGCCTTGTATTGAGCGTCATTATATTCGTGTCCATCCTCGTCTGGCTCACTACAGGATGGATAGGGATTGGTGTACTCATCACAGGGACTACCATGGGCTTGATGCCTCCGCGAATAGGTATACGTCGCAGCCACGGAATGGGTATCATCCTCGTACCGATAATGATCTACACTTTCGCCCAAGAGCTGGATTCCTTTGGATTCACATGAAATTTCAGGCTGGCGAAGATGCTAATGGCTTTGAGCCGCTGCGAGGTTCCCTGAACCTCGCACGGAGGCACGCGTGATGACCACTCGAACTTGTATCGTCAGCTTGTTGTTGATACTGACCCTGTTGCTGTCCGCAAATGCACCTCTTCTGTCAGCAGCACCCCCTGAACCCTATGAAGCGAATGCTCGTTCAACGGCGTGCAGTGGAAGCATCTGCCTCTCAGAACTGCACGTGAACGCGGCCGGAGGTGCGGAGACGAGTGCGGTGGGTCCATCTGACTGGACAACCGGTGAGTGGGTCGAAATCTACAACTCAGGAACAGTCGATGTGGACCTCTCGGGCTGGTCAGTGACCGACCACAACTCCCGCAGCATGGGAATCAGTACAAGCACCATCGTTTGGCCGACAAACCCCTCGAACGCGGTAATCGGAGTGGGGCAGTACATGGTCATCGCTCGCAACGGCGATGGGCAGAGTTGTGGTTTCTGCATGACCAACGGCCAAGGTGTTGTCAATCTGCTGGACGGGACAACCACTCAAATTCATTCAGGGACATGGAGTTCATACTCCTCGGAGGGCAAGACACGTATCGAGAAACCGGGCGACCCTACAGCCGACTGGATTGAATCGAATGGCCTCACCGCTGGACAATCGAACAGCGGTGCCAGCAGCGGTCCGACGTGGACGACCAGCGACCTGCGCATCTCAGAGTTGCTTCCCGATGCCTGGCCATCATACGACAACGACACCTACCCTGGAGGTGAATGGCTAGAGATTGAGAACACAGGTAATGCAGCAATAGACCTCACCAATTGGAGCGTGGAAGACGGCACGGGGAACAGCATGCAAATCAATTCAACTCACCTAATTGGCGCGAGTATGTCCATCGAAGCGGGTGCTTTCCGTGTCGTGGCTGTCAACGGTGCTCGCACCTACGGCCTGTTCAACAACGGAGCTGGCAGCGAATCCGCCTTCCTCATCAACCCCGATGGCGACTTCGTCTCCGGCGCCAACTACACCGGGCCGACTCGCATGGGTCACGCATACATCGCACCGATGATTGGCTCGGGCAACTGGGTCACAGCTCTGTGGCCCACTCCTGGGTTCCCCAACGCCGTGCTCATCAACTCCACCTCCGAGGTGCAGATCAACGAGGTGATGGTCAACAGCACGGCGAGCTGGGGCGGCTATCCCTACGGTGAGTGGGTCGAACTGTATCACGCAGGCACCGGTAGCAGCATCGATCTGTCCGGTTGGAAGATGTTCAGCGGCACCGGCCAGAGTGTGACCGTGACCGATCTAATCGTGGACCGCAGTTCGGGTTCGGGACCCTTGATCGCCGTCGACGAGTACATCGTGGTCGATTTCCCGCCATCGACCGCAATGCTGGTAATCAACGGCGACCAATTGTCGCTGGTGGACTCGCAAGGAGGAATCATCCAGACAGTCGAATGGGCGGCGAACCCAGGTGAAAACAAGAGTATCATTCCGTACGACCCAGAAGACATGACACAACCGTGGATGGTCGCCGGCTGGCAGACACCAGCCGCACCCAACCCGAATCAGTTGACTGGCTCGGTGAACTCCTCTACCGACCTGCGCATCTCCGAAATCATGGCCAACCCCTCAGGAAGTGACAGTAACACGCATCCCGAAGGTGAGTGGGTCGAACTCGTGAACATCGGCAATGACACCCTTTCATTCGAGGACTGGCGACTCAAGGACGGGCGCAACGTATCGCTGCACTTGAATGACAACAGCATCCCTGGACTCGATGAGGCAGATCCGCTCGCATGGGAGTTGGGGGCTGGTGAATTCGTAGTTGCATGGCGTAACGGAAGCGGCATGAGCCTGCAGAACGGCGGAGACCTCCTGAGCTTGGTGAACCCCGATGGAGAGGTGACCCATCAGGTGACTTGGGATGTCACCCCGATGAACGGAACCGTGGTTCAGGGAGTGACCGTCGAAGACGATTGGGTACCCTCTCCCCATCCCACCCCCGGGGCAGAGAATGCGGAGTTCACCCAACCTTACACCGGTTCGACCTCAGTTGAGATTAGCGAAGTGATGGCACAGTGCAACGCAGGCACTCAGGCACTAGACGGGGATTGGTTCGAGTTGCACAACACAGGAATGACCGAGGTGAACATCTCCCGATGGTTAGTGGCAAATGACAACAACGAGGTGATTGCCATACGCGACGTCTTCGCGCTGCACTTCAGCGATGGCGCCATCGATTCCGCCCATCCATGGTGGTCGCTGGCTGCAGATGGATACGTGGTCATCAAGCCCGAGAACAACGGATTCTTATCCAACTTCAACGAGGTAATCGAGTTACTGGACCCCAACCAGAACAAGCGTCAAGAGGTGCACTGGTCGACTACTGAGAGTTGTCGCAGCATAGAGGGTGATGCAAGCAACTGGATCGATGACTGGAGCGACACGATGTGGCCGTCTCCCGGTGAAGAGAATCCGGTGCCGCAACCATGGGACGGTACAGATCCTGTGCTATTCACCCGCATCATGCCCGGTCAGGTGAGTGGTCGGGACAACGAGTTCTTCGAAATCACAAATCTGGGAGATTCCAACGTACAACTGCTCGGATGGAAGTTCGTTCGCATCAAGAGCGATGGGACGAGTAATGACGGCACGTTCGGAGCCATCGGTCTCGGACCGGGTCAATCCGTGGTCATCAGCCAATCAGCCACCAATCTCTCTGAGGATGGGGGTATCGATGCTCTGGAAGGTAACGAAGTACTCGACTATCTTCCATGGATGTACGATTCTGGCTCCTCTTTGCAACTCGTATCCCCTGACGGAACGATTGCCGACACGGTGGTGTATGCTGATGGACTCGCCAGCGTCGAGGGCTGGTCAGGCCCAGCGGTGAGCACCCCGCCAGCGAATTTCCAAGGACTCGTATTCATGCGCGGTGACGGCTGCAACTCGATGCCGGACACGAACACCAGCGCAGACTGGGAATTACGCTGGCTCAGGCTCGGCGCTAGTCTGTTCTGTGATTCTGGCAACTTCTCCACCACTGGTTCCCTGACTCCGATGATCTCCCCAGACGGCACCCTCGACCAGATGCTGACCTGGCTTGATGGAACCACACAGTCACTGCATCTGCATGTCTACGAACTGATGAGCGACGACCTGGTCGCCAAGTTGGTCGAACTCGCAAATGCCGACATCGATGTTACCGTAGTGCTTGAGGAAGATCCGCTCGAAGAGAGTGATGACCTGCGCAACGTGCGCGGCTACGCATACGACCTGCACACAGGCGGTGTCGAGGTCTACTGGATGGGTAACCCACAGGGAGACAATGCTCCACCCTCGCCGTACTCCTACATTCACAGCAAGGTAGCGGTGCGCGACGATACGAGTGTGTGGATCGGCTCAGGAAACTGGAAGACTAGCATGTTCCCACCTGCAGATTGGTCCTCTAATCGAGACTGGGGGGCAATCATAGACTCACCTGATGTTGCGCAGTTGGTACTGACGCGGATGCTCTGGGATGAAAACAGTAGTCACCCACACCTGCTCGACTACGATCCAGATGACTCGATTACCGGACGCCCTTACGGATGGAATCCCAGTAGCGCCTCTGGATATGACCCGGTTCCCTCAACCACCCCCATCCCGACAATCACCGGTGACTTCGACGGCCAGGTGTTCACCTGTCCAGATGACTGCGTGAATGGCATCGTTGACCTGTTGGATTCAGCAGACACATCGATTGAACTCTCATTGCAGGGTTTCGACATGGGTTGGCATTGGGGCTGGGGTGACAACCCCTTGGTATCGGCGTTGGAGCGTGCTCTCGCCCGAGGAGTCCAGGTTCGTCTGTTGATCAACGGATACTACGTGTGGGCGGACTCGGGAATTAGAGAAGTGGTCGACCATTTCAACAACGAATGGAATCGTACTCGAGGATGGGACGCCGCCGCCATCCTGATGGCGCCAGGTGAACGAATCATCAAGTTGCACAACAAAGGAATGATGGTAGACGGTGAATCGGTACTAATTTCGTCAATCAACTGGAACTCAAATGCCATCCTGCGCAATCGTGAGATGGGCATCGTGATTCATAACGCAGAACTGACTCAGTTCTACCTCGATTCATTCGAAGAGGATTGGAACCGAGTGGACTCCTCCACCGACACAGATGGCGACAACATGCCGGATTCGTGGGAGATTGCACATGGTCTGAATCGCACCTCATCCATCGTTCCCGGAAGCAGCGCGCCGGAACAGGCTCACGACTTCGACAATGATGGTCTGGACAACCTGCGCGAGTACAATGTCAGCGGTGACCCACTATCCAATGACACTGATCAGGACTGCATCTCGGATCTTGAAGAACTGGTGTTCGCCGCGCTGATGGACATCGAACAGAGTTTAGCGATGACCAGCCAGGATGCCGACGCAAACGGTGTGGCGGATGGGGAGCAGACGCAATGCGGAGATACACTCGCGCCTCCCGACGATGAGCCAGGCGACAACAGCAACGAGAGTACTGGCCCGAGTCTACCCGAACGAGCCAACCCGATGGAGGCGGCGTCCGCCAAGTTCCTGATGGGATTGATGGCGCTCACAGCTTTGGCTCTGCTCGGAGCATTGGTAGTTATGCTGCTGCAAGGACGGTTGAGCGCAAAGGGCGTAGTGACCGACAGTCTGCTTGATTTCAACGAGCAGGGACAGGATTCAGTCGACCCCTACACTGCTGACCTGACCGCAGATGTGGATGCACCTGTGGATGAAGGTCCGAAAGTGATGGATTCACGAGATTCGACCGTCGGTAGGGATGACGGGGTGTTCGGAGCACCTCAGTTGGACGGATTCGAGTTCGAAGGTTGGACACCAAAGCAGGTGCAGGAGGCATTGGCGTCGGGATGGACAATCGAACAGTTGCGCGAGCGCTACAAGGAAGAGGACCAGTGAGGCCGCCCGATGCAGGAAAGCATCGCTGAACTGGTAGCGCGCAAACGTGCTGGTGGAGTTTTTTCCGCTGAAGAAATCGAAGAGATGGTCGCCGGTGTGACCGATGAGAGCCTGTCCGATGCCGAGGTGACCGAATGGCTCAGAGCAGTGTTCGACTGTGGTATGGATGACGTTGAGACAACCGCGCTGACACACGCTATGCTCCATTCAGGTGCGGTTCTCGAATGGCCTGATGAATGGGCGCATCTGGTCGTCGACAAGCACAGTACAGGGGGTGTGGGTGACAAGATTTCGCTGCCACTCGCCGCCGCGCTAGCCGCCTGTGGACTCAAGGTACCGATGATCTCAGGTCGTGGCCTCGGGCACACAGGAGGCACGCTTGACAAACTCGAATCCCTACCCGACTATCGAGTCACACTCTCAATGGCTGAAATCCATGATATTCTCGAGAATGTCGGCTGTCTAATCGCAGGACAGACCGATGAAATCGCACCTGCAGACAGACGCATGTATGCCATTCGAGATGTTACCGGCACCGTTGCCAGCATACCACTGATTACCGGTTCCATCGTTTGCAAGAAAGCGGCTGAGAGCCCCAAGGCACTCGTGCTCGACGTCAAGGTAGGGGATGCAGCATTCATGCAAACTGAGGATGAGGCGAGAGAATTGGCAGCCTCGATGGTAACAGCAGGAAATGGGTTAGGGATCGCGACAAGCGCAATCCTCAGCGAGATGGATGCACCGATTGGCTATGCCATCGGAAACTCGCTTGAAGTGCTCGAATCCGTGGAGACTATGCGCGGTGTTGGACCGGGCGACCTCGAAGAGTTGGTGTGCGTGCTCGGAGGGATACTGCTCGCAGCCAGCGGAATGGCTGGCGACGCCGAAGAGGGAGCTCTGCGTATCTTCGATACCCTACACGATGGCAGCGCACTCGACCGCTTCCAGCAGATGTGTATTGCCCAGGGTACAGATTCCACTCTGTTCGAATCAGAACATGCACTGCTCACAGGACTCGGCCTGCTCGATGCTTCCCTCAATAGCACTGAGGTGTGCGTCAGCGAGCCAGGCCATGTGTCCGCAATAGATGCCATGGAACTAGCTCTGGTCGCTCTGGAACTCGGTGCAGGCCGCAAGCAGTTGGGCGACGTGATTGACCACGGGGTTGGCATCGTTCTGGAAGCACACATCGGCAGCGAGTTGCTGACCGGTGAGACGTGGGCGACAATCTTCCACCGTGGAAGTCTGGACCAGTCTCTGAAACAACGGATGGAGAGTGCCGTGACATTGAGCGCTGAGCTGGTGGAACCTACCAGCCGCATCATCGATGTTCTCGACTGAAACGCTCAAGCGGGCGGCGCGCCCCCCGCAAAACGATGGAGGAGTTGGTAGCGACTGCTGTGGCGGCCGCGAGCAAAGCGCACTGTCCACATTCAGACTACCCCGTGGGCGCTGCGCTCGAGTCTGCGGACGGCTCTGTGGCGGTTGGCTGCAACGTCGAGTCCGATTCCTATCCGTTGACTGTGTGTGCCGAACGTAACGCGGTTGCCAATGCGGTGGTTGCGGGGCTGACTGATTTCACACGCATAGCGGTGGTATCTCCATCTGGAGGTGCTCCTTGCGGAGGCTGCCGTCAAGTTCTGTTCGAACATGGAGGGGCAGACCTGCAAGTGATCTGTGCGACTTCAGATGGCGAGGTGAATCTCGTCACCACGATGGGGGAACTGCTGCCGCACGCCTTCCACTGGCAATGGGACTGAGAACTTCATTCCGTGAAGCAGTAACTTACCGCTCTGAAGTCAGCGCGCAGTGAATTGACATCACTCCTTACCGCAGCAGGGTCCTCGCCGGCGATGAGTACGCGTGCGAATAGACGCGCCACCTCCTCCATCTCACCAGTACCCATACCGTGTCGGGTGAGTTCCTGTACTCCAAGCCTCAGTCCGGAGGGTGTCATCGCCTTCGTGTCACCCGGTAGCATGTTCATGTTCGTGATGATGCCCGCATCCTCCAACTGTTGCGCTGCTTTCGCTCCCGCACCTGAATCAGCCTCCCCGTGGCAGGTGAGAATCTGATGGCTGGCGGTATAGCCGCGGCTCTCAGCGGATACCTCGAATCCCTCGGCGGCCATGGCGGCTCCGAACGCCTGAGCGTTGGCCACAGTATCCCGCGCGTACGCCTCTCCGAACTCTAGGAACTCCGTCATTGCGACCACCTTTCCAGCGACATGGTGCAGATGGTACGATGAGCAGACTCCGGGGAAGATGGCGCTGTTGAGCCGACGGTGGAATTTCGCGTCATCCGAATTCGAAAGCAGGAAACCGCCTTGTGGACCTGGGAAGGTCTTGTGCGATGACCCGGTCATCATGTCAGCACCCTCGCGCAATGGGTCCTGGAACTGGCCACCGGCGATGAGCCCGAGCACGTGGGCCCCGTCGTACATCACCTTGGCACCGACCTCGTGGGCCACCTCAGACAACTCTTCCAGAGGAGTAGGAAACAGGAACACCGATTGGCCGAACAGACACATCTGCGGTTGCTCCTCTCTGATCATCTTCGCTGCCGCATCGATGTCAGGCTCCATCCGCTCGACATCCCATGGATAGGTGACCAGTTCCAGACCCCTGACTCCGACCGCACCCATGCGTGCGTGCGAGATGTGGCCGCCATCCGCCGTAGACACGGCGCTGATCTTGTCACCCGGATTGGTGAGCGCCTTCAGCGCGGCCATGTTGGATACGGTTCCCGATGTGCTCTGGATGTTGGCGAATTCGCAATTGAAAACTTGTTTCGCCAATTGGATTCCAAGCGACTCGATATCATCGAAATCTTCGCATCCCTGGTAGTAGCGCTTTCCAGGAAGACCCTCCGCATAGCGACCATGGAGGTCCGAGTCGCACACGCGGCGCACCAACGGCGAGAGAACGTTCTCGCTGGCAATCATCGGCAGCCCGTTTCCGTAGAGCGTCCCGCTAGCGTCTGTCGCATCGAGCACTGACTGTGCGAGTCGACGGTTCTCAGAGGTCACGCGCTGGGTGGCATCATTGACCGTCCATCAACCCTGCGCGAGCAATATCCCGCAATCAGTTGCAATACCCGCCTGCATATCCTCAGACCCACCTATGTCTGAGGCATGCTTGAATTACTAGCACTTGTATCATCTGAACAGCGTGAGAGGGTGGATGATTGGGGTGGCTGGATTGAGTGAAGCCAGTGAGGAAGTCTACCCCGCCAGGGAAGAGGTCTCCAATGCCATCACATCAGCAATAGGTGCGCTGCTGGCGATAATTGGGCTGTACTTCCTGGTGACCCGAGCAAACTCGACAGGAGATGTCACGAAGCTCGTCACCTGCACCATCTTCGGCCTCAGCCTGATTATCGCATACACATCCTCGGCGCTCTATCACGGATTGACGAATGAACGCTGGAAGGCGAGGATGAGATTAGTCGACCAGGTGACGATCTACCTGCTCATCGCCGGGACCTACACCCCGTTCGTGCTCGTCACTCTGAGCGGAGTATGGGGGTGGTTGATGTTCGCCATGGCGTGGACTTTCGCCGCGATTGGAATCACAATCAAACTGGTCAGTCACAATCTACCGAACTATATCTCCACCGCCCCATATCTGGTCATGGGTTGGATTGCCCTGTTGGCCATCAAACCGATGTTGGAGACCTCCGCCGAACACGGGTGGTCTGGACTGTTGCTCGTGGTAGCCGGAGGGGTGTTCTATTCTATCGGCACCATATTCTACACCAAGCAGAGGATGGCGTTCAATCATGCCATCTGGCATCTGTTCGTTCTGGCAGGCAGCATCACCCACTACTTCGCCGTACTCACCTACGTAATTCCGTTCCCAACCTGAACCCCCGAGGGAGGGGAAATATGCATGGTGTAATCATCAACACCTGATGAGATTGAATGCACTAAGTTTGGTAATTATCACTCTCAGTCTTTTATCACACCGAGCACCATGCAATAATGCATGGTTGCGCCGGTCATCACTTCGTTCCGCCGCTCAGCATTCACACCGGCTCGTAAAGGAGGTCTGGCGGGCACGCGCCCGGATGAGTTCGCCGCTCAAGTTGTACGGGGACTGCTGAGTGATTCTAACATACCGACAGATTCCATCGAAGACCTGTTGC
>CAXEUS010000153.1:0-4816 GCA_963999385.1 uncultured Candidatus Poseidoniales archaeon
ATAATAGTGAGCCTAATTGACATTGTTTTGTGGCTCGCAGTTAGGCGCCGAGAGAGGGATTTGAACCCACGACCTGCGGATTAACAGTCCGCCGCTCCACCAGCTAAGCTATCTCGGCAGCGAGCCGTCGACCGCCATGCCGTTCATCAATGAATCGGGCAGCATCAGAGTAGTTCTGCTTCAAGAATGTCCGCTTCAATCACTGCGAGTTCCTCCTTGTAGGCGCGCCGACGCGCGAACATCTCGGAAGCAAGGGACCGGGTTCTGGAGTTCAATCCAATCAACAACAGAATGGATACCATAGCTATCAGAGAGGGCACCCACCAGTTATTCTGCAGCCATTTCACCACCCCTGCGATGCCGGTTAGGGATTCCACTTGCTCGGTGTGACCAGAGGGTACGAACCATCCTCTCTCCATGGATACGGACGCTGAGCCGTCGCCGACTATGTCGTAGCCGCGCGCCTGCTCACGGTCGAGTTCGTAATCTCCGGGTTTGAGTGTGACTCTGGCATCGACGTCGTATGCCGCGCGTGGCCCTTGGGTGCTGGCTGGCGCGCTCCAGCACACACCAACCGCGTTGCCGCGCACCTCGACCGCCCACCATGCACCCTCAAGGGTGCCGCCATCGAACACCTCGTCGATATCCGGAGTTCCCTGAATGTCTATGCTGCCATCACCATCGATATCGGCTACCAGGAACAGGTTGCTCGAAGTCGGGCACCAGATGTTCGACAGGTCCGCCGGGTTGTAATTCAGATCGAACGTCACCTGCGTGGTACCAGCGGGTATCCAAATCCAGCGCTCCTGACTTGAAGCAGGTGGGAAGTCGTTCTGCGCAGAGACGACCGAGAACTCTCCATCCCAGCCCATGCGCAGACCTTCTCCCTCGCGATCCTCAGTCCCGTTGAGCAACGTCTGTTCCCAGCGCTCAAAGGCATCGAACACAGTGACTTCTGCATCCTCGAATCCATCCCGGTCAGGGTCGCGCAGCTCCTGCAGCGCCAACGCCACAGCCACCGCCCGTTGAGCGTTTACCAAACCATAACCCTGAGCATAGTCGAGTTGGCGCCCATCCACTCCAACCACGGATTCCCCTGGTAGATTCTCCCCTTCGGTGATGTAATCGGTGGTGAGTTTCAAGATGAGTTCCGCTTCGTGAATAGGTCTGCTAGCCGTCTGCGGTGGCGCTATCCCGTTAGGGTCAACCAGCGTCACATCCCCTTCGAGCATTAGGTCCTCGTCGACTTCACTCATGTGCATCGACGGCGCAGCCTGCCACAGCAGGGCGATGAGTCCCGCCACATGCGGCGTCGCCATGCTCGTCCCGCTGATAGCGAGGTAGTAGTAGTCCAAATCACCGCTGGCAGTATCGCCCGCTCCGATGGCACCACCAATCATCGTGGCTCGGGCAGCAGCGGACCAGATGTCGACTCCTGGGGCTGCGACATCCGGCCAAGTGGAGATATCAGCGGAATCTCCTCGACTGGAGAAATCGGCCATCCCGACCCCATCTCGCTGGGTGGCCGCGACGCCGATCGCCGCTGGAACCTTGGCGAAGATGTTTGACTGGTCATCCGAGCCGTCGCCGCCGTTGTTCCCGTTGGCGAACACTACTGCGACGTTGTTCTCATGCACAATCTTCTCGATTATCTGGACCGTGAGGTCGTTGGAGTCGTAGGAATCGAATGGGAATCCGGGGCCCCAGGAATTTGAGATGACACGGATGTTCCACGAGTTCTGGGTGACCGAATCCGGCTCGCTCAAGCGGAAGGCGTACTCCAGTGCCGAGTACTCGTCAAAGGTGAACACCGCCTCACCCATCGACAGTCCGATGAGCCATGCGTCCGGCGCTATCCCGACCTTGTCACCCGCTGAGGCATCCCCGTTGCCTGCAACAGTACCTGCGCAGTGAGTCCCGTGTCCCGAGGTGGTGTCCGTGTTCTGCATGACCTCGCTCGCCTGCCACACCAGTGTGGGAGTGGTCGAACCGCTACCTTGGTCCAATTTGGCATTCAGAATCACCTTGTCACGAGGTGCGGGGCCTCTGGGATTGGTTGTCGTCTGAGGTGTCCAATCCAAGTCCGGATGAGTGGCATCGATGCCTGAATCGAGTACGATGACAGTGACTCCCGCTCCAGTGATGGGTGAGCCTCGCTCGATTCCAAGGTCATCTAATCTGGAACGGTCCCATACGTCGACTGCCCCGATTACCTCCTTAGTGACGTTCATGTTGTAGACCAGCGGGGAATTGTACTCTACCCAACTTACTGCAGGCTCACTGGCCAAGGCATGGATGTCCGCGGGGAGGCCTTTGGCCAGCCATGATGGGACGATCTGCGAAGTCGCTTGAGGGAGCAGGCCATGCTTCACGAGCAGGCTCTTCTCCTCATCGCCAGCTATTTCGGAATGGAACTGTACTATCACCTGTACAGGCTCAAACCACTCGGACATTCCGAGTTTGATGCGCAGCGCGTCATCGAGCGGGTCGTTGTGCACTCCCAACGGTGTGCGGCCGTTGCTGGAATCTTCGACATCTACCTCATCGGAATCAGTTCCACCCAAGGATGCCAATGGCGCGGCAAATCCTGCCGCTAACAGCATGAGCAGAACGATGTTCGCAGGTAGCATTGCTCTCTGCATCGCTGCAAGTCCACCGTGCAATACCCTTCAACCCTGCCCCCTCCCGCACGTACACGGGCGCGGTTGGCGGGAACCGCCAACAATACCGATGAGCCGCTTATTCCCATTCAATGGTGCCTGGTGGCTTGTGAGTGATGTCGTAGACCACTCGATTCACGCTTCCCTTGAGCGTGTTGGTGATGCGGATGCTAATCTTCTCCAGAACGTCATCGGGTACCTGTGAATAGCGGGCGCTCATCCCGTCAAGGCTCTGCACCGCGCGCACCACGACCGTCTCGCCGTGGACACGAACATCGCCGTGAACCCCTACCGAGCGAACCGGCAACAGGGCGGCGAAGTACTGCCACGGCAATTCCATCTTGCCATCTTCGGCCGCCTGCTCGAGTTCCTCTTCGACGATGGCACAGGCTTCGCGGCATATCTCGGTCCTTTCCAAGGTCACCTCACCTAGGACGCGCACGGCCAGTCCTGGGCCGGGGAATGGTTGGCGCTCACTCGAAGGAATCCCAAGTTCGCGGGCCATGGCGCGAACCTCGTCCTTGTAGAAGTCGCGTAGAGGCTCGACAATCACCAAATCGACATCCTCAGGCAGTCCGCCAACATTGTGGTGGGACTTGATGACGTCCCGTTCTCCACCGCCAGATTCTATCCAATCGGGTGCAATGGTTCCCTGCACGAGATAGCGGGCTCCAACCTTACGTTGCTCTTCTTCAAACACGCGAATGAACTGTTCTCCAATCACCTTGCGCTTGTGCTCCGGCTCGGTCACACCCACCATATGCTGGAAGAAGCGTTCCGATGCATCAACCACTGTCAAGTTGACTCCGAGTTCGGCCATGATGGCTGACACATTCTCCGTCTCACCCTTGCGCATCATTCCGGTGTCAACATAGACGCAGTGCAGTTTGTTACCCACAGCTCGATTAGCGAGCACTGTGGCGACAGATGAGTCGATACCACCAGAGCAGCCGATGACGGCGATATCATCAATCTGCGCCTTGATCTTCTCAATCGCCTCGTCGATGAGATGGGTCGCTTCAAGCATCCGAATCCCTCAGAACTGAACTCAGGCCTCCGACAGCGATTCGTCATCCGAGATGACCCGTTCTGACATCTTATCACGCCATTCACCCATGCGGGTGGAGAGGTCTGGGTCGGAGAGAGCGAGCATCTGGATGGCGAGGACGGCGGCATTCTCGCCGCGGTCGACACCGACTGCCGCGACTGGCATTCCAGGCGGCATCTGCACCACTGAGAGTAGCGAGTCCATCGGGACTTTTCCTCCTACAGGGACACCGATAACCGGTTGAGTCGTCATCGAGGCAATCACACCAGGAAGGGCAGCAGACATCCCCGCGATGCCGATGAAGATACTGCAGCCATCCTCCAAGGCTGCGTCCACCACTCCTTCGAGGTACTTCGGAGCGCGATGAGCGCTGGCGACACGTACCTCGTGGCTGATTGCGAACTCATTGAGCAGCGCGGTACACTTGTCTGCAACCGGAAGGTCGGACTTGCTCCCGAGGATGATGGTGATGTCCATGAACCGCTCGACTCGCATTCGGTTCAAATGCCTGCCGCGTCCGGAGTCCTGCGCTCAACCACGCTACCGTGACCGTCTGCATCGAATTGCCACAACCAAGTGCCCGGCGCTAACCGGTCACCTCCCGATAAGACCTCGAGTGGTTCACGCTTCCACAGCCAGAGCCAACGGCGAGTGGCGAGGGGGGCCAGTCCTCCGGGTAAATCACCGAGCCAGAGTCTGCCCTCAGGTGATAGTCGATCGCGAACAAGTGTGTTCGTCAACCTGTGTTGCACCATTCTGAGCAGGCATCGAGCGCGCCCCTCAAGGTGGGGTGGCCAGCGCTGGCTCATCCAGACGTTCAGCAGTGTGTTCGACAACGGATGCATGCCCAGAGCACCGGCGGCCGATATGGCGCGGGCACACCACGGACCGTGTAGTGGACGGGCGTGATGCAGACAGGAAAGCAGGCGCAGTATCCGTATTTTATCAGGGACAGATATCCCATGGAGATCTGCCACATCAGGCAAATCATCCCAACCATCTCCCGCCGGATGCCAGATGACATCGACGCCACTTTCTCGCTTACGCTCAATCCACGCGCGCACGAATCCCGATACATCCGCTCTCAGTTGAATGACGCTGGAATCAT
>CAXEUS010000154.1:0-1625 GCA_963999385.1 uncultured Candidatus Poseidoniales archaeon
AGTCCGAGAACTGTGGTCACCAATCTGTCTCCTAGTGGTAGATGGGCACTGTGGTCGAAAAGACAGACTTGGTTGCCTTTCCGTTCCTGGTTTTCCATGCAGACCGGCTCGATGACGTACGGTGCATCATGCACACCTTGTCCTCTGGTAATCGACCAGCGCACTCCTAGTGTTCCAGTAATCAGCAATCCGTTATCCAAGAACGACACCCTGTCGGGGTTGGAGTCCACCACCCCGCGCAACATCCCGAATGAGCGCTCGTGAGGCGTGATGCGAGCTTTGGGGGAGAATGTTCCACGACTCGCGGCCCAGCGGAGACAGATGGCTCGCAGTCTGTCTGAAACCCTGCGGCTGGGTCTACCTGACCAGATGGAGAGGAACCGCTCGACCAGCGTCGGTGTCCTCGGCAGCGGTACCAATACCCTGCTTCCGTCACCGTCAACCATACCGAGTAGCCAGCGCTGTGAATCCCAGTCGCACAGCGGCGGAGTGGGCTCGACGAATCCGTCCAGATTCGTCGTTGGCCGTGGCGCATCGGCGGCACCTACGGTATGGAAGCGACAGGAGCGAAGGGCGGTCCGGCGTCTACGGAGTTCGAAATTCTCTCCATCTTCGTCCTGTCTGCCCTCTATGTGCGCCAGCATCCTGAGGAATCGAGCGGTGGCGACTTCACAGTTCTCCTCAAACAGCATCCGCAGCAGCAGATCCCCTGGCCCGGCGTCGATACAGACACCATCGACCAGCAGCGAGCGCTCATCGCTGACCAAGCGGTGCCCTGCCACCTCAATACGCAGTTCACCTTGCAACTGGCCTGCCTCCCGAACTTCCCCTGTGGGGAACAGTGGTGAGTGGCGGAAGGCGAGCACCGAGCGAAGGATGTCAAGTTCCGGGACACTTTCTAGGTCCATCTCGTCTGATTCAGCGCGGATATGAGTCTGTCCACTAACCGCACGGAGCAGGGCCGCCCACGCCGGCTCCGAGGGAAGCAATTCTGCTATCTGTGCCCCCTCCCCATCGAGCCAGTCATCCGCATCGTCGAGCAACTGCTGTTGCTCACGTTGCATGTGAATCTGCCAAGCGGGGACCGACAACCGTATCAGTTCGCGCATGCTGTTCCACGGTCTGCAAATTGCACACATATCGGCATCAGGAGGGTCATCCGAGAGTAACGACGAGCGACAGCAGCGGCAATTTTGGTCGTCGGTCATGTTGAGTCATGGTCTGACGACCATTATTGAACGAACGAGAACGAACCCGTCAGTAGGTATCGAAAACGATGCGCTCATCCGTATGAGTCACTGCGTGACTCTCACCTGTAGCGTGACCAACCACTCGCGAACCAGGAAGTCGACTGTTGAGCCAATCGGAGACAGCGCCACTAGCGGCGGAATCCACGGCGAGCGCCATCCCCATTCCGAGGTTGAACGTGCGCGCCATCTCGCGGACCTCGACTTTGCCATGCTGGCGTATCCAGGCGAACTCGGGAGGTTCTGGGAGTGGGTCATCAATGTGCCATCCTCCCTGCGGGTTGAGCCGAAGGAGGTTGGACAACCCCCCACCGGTGATGTGCGCGATCCCATGGATGTCTCCTTCCTGACACGGCCCCTCACCTGCGCGGCAGGCGA
>CAXEUS010000155.1:0-3404 GCA_963999385.1 uncultured Candidatus Poseidoniales archaeon
CAAATTCTCTGTCTCGATGAGGCCGACCGAATGCTGGACATGGGATTCTTCCCAGATGTGATTTGGGTGCTTGAGCGGATGTCCAACCGCAGCCAGACGATGCTGTTCAGCGCCACCTTCCCTGCAGAGGTGTTGGAGGCGGCCCACGAATTCATTCCCGACGCAGAACAAATCCTATCTGATGAGATGGAACTGGAGATTCCCGAGATTGAGCAACGCTGGATTTCAGTGGGCCGCGCCAACAAGTTGTGGGCGCTGGGTCGCATATTAGCGACGATGGATGATAATGATCAGGCGCTGGTGTTCTGCAACACCAAGCGCATGGTGGATATGCTGGTTGAAAGACTTGGCAAGTTCCGTTTCCACGCCACCGGTTTGCATGGAGATCTCCCTCAGAACAGGCGTGAGCGAATATTGAACTCATTTCGAGAGGGCAATGAGAAGGTGATTGTCGCCACTGATGTTGCTGCTCGCGGACTTGACGTGGATGGGGTGACCACCGTAGTCAACTACGATCTACCTACAGACCCGGAAGTCTATGTTCACCGTATTGGTAGAACCGGACGTATGGGTCGCGATGGCCATGCGTGGTCGTTCGTCGGTCGCGAGGACATGGATCAGTTGCAGAAAATCACAACAACTTGGACGATGCACATAGAGGAATCAGGTCCTCCTGAACTTCCGAGTCATCTCGATCGTGACCCTGTCAAGCGTCAGCAGGATTGGGGTGAATTGTCCAACGTTTATGGAATGGTGCGCATCACACTTGATGTCGGTTCCAATTCATCCGCATCGAGCCGCGGCCTCTCCGACTGGATTGTCAGTGAAGCACGTCTTCCCGACATTGCGATTGGTGAGATAGACGTCGGTGATTCCTCGACAATCGTTGAGGTTCACCGTGAACGAGTGGAGACCGTACTGGGCATCCTGTCCAAGCGGGACTGGCAAGGTACCAAATTAAACGCCAGACTCGTTGAGTGAGTTCATTCATTCTTCTTCTGTTCGTACAACTCCTTTGTGTTGCACGGGATGCTCTTCGACTTTCATGGTGGCCACCCCTGAGATTACCGAACCCAGTAGTAGTTGGCGTAGCGCGATACCGGAGATGTCATCCCATTCGTGCAATTCCTTACCGCATGCCGCAGATATCACGTCTTTACACCCATCTGCCTCCAGTTTGTGCTGGCGCGCCTCATCATCGAAAACCAGTGTATGCGCTCCAACCACCGCTAGCAACACTCCTACCGCCAAGGCCACCTTCGACCAGTCTGGAAGCGATTCGCGCATGACGAGTCGCCGCTGTACGGGACCCCGCTTCTCGATGCGTCGCTGGTGACGGCGCAGATGTCCTGCGCCATCGGAGATCAAGAACCATGCCAGCCATCCAATGAGAATGAGGAGCATGAAACCGATACGCAGCATGAATTCGTGGAAACGCCACATCGGTTCCTCGCATCCATAGGCACCCGGGTCTGCCTGACAGCCACTGACCGCCAGAGGGTAGAGAACGAGCAGACGAGCCATGTTGATTATCTGTAGGGATACGGTCATGGCGATAATCCCCCTGACCTTCAGGCGTCGGGGAACTCCAGGAGAGATTGCAATGAGCAGGGAGACGAACACCACCTCATGCACCCCTACACACTCATCGGTAACCTCGAGTGGAATCCGTTCGTTGAACGATGGGTGGTTGAACTCCATCACTGTCGGTAGGCCGTAGGTACTCTCCATCACAGTCACAGAGCCGGAGCCGAACAATGAGGAGTGAAGGCTGTTCCAAATCCACGCTTCAGCAATCTGTATCGAAGCAAGCGAGTCTGTAGGGTCGGTCAGCCAGCGATAGACAAACTCTCCCGCCATTAACGCAATGATGACGCCCAGCATGAACACAATCTGCTCCTTGAGCTCGTCTATGGAGATGTCATCACCACCTCGTGCCACATCTGCCATGTTACTCCCATAGGAGAGGCCTCTATCAAACCCCCCCGTGGGTTCAAGACGGGTGTACGGGTCAGAGAGAGTGCACACAACCGCGGAGTGTTAACCATGACAGCTGACCAGAGTGGAAACAACCCTGCTCACAGGTTGGACGTGGTAGGCTACCTCTGCCCAGTGCCAGTGCACGAGACTCGCAGAGTGTTGCAACAAATCAGTCCAGGTGAACTGCTGGAAGTGCTGGCGGATGATCCGGAGACAAAGCATGATATCCCGTTGCTACTCGCCAGAGTCGGTGCGGAACTCGTATTGCTTGAGGACGTGGCAGGTGAATTCCGTTTCTTGATTCGTGCTGGTGAGGTGGAGTGAAATGAGTGACATAGAAAATCCCTCGTCCGTCTACGAGGCGAAGGATGTCCCTCCAGACGCTCGTCTGCCGACTGCTCACGGTGAATTTCGCATCCGCATCTTCCACGAGGATGGCAAGAACCTCGATCACGTCGCCCTTACACTAGGCGACATGTCCGGCCCTGATCCCGTACTCGTACGAATTCATTCTGAATGCCTGACTGGTGATGCGTTAGGCAGCCTGCGCTGCGACTGCGGGGCGCAGTTAGAAGCGGCACTCAGCGCCATCCACAAGCGTGGATGGGGCTGTCTCATCTATCTACGTCAGGAAGGTCGTGGCATCGGGTTGCGGGAGAAGATTCGCGCTTACCATCTGCAGGATCGTGGAGCAGACACCCTCGACGCCAATATTCTACTCGGACATCCAGTGGATGCGCGCGACTACAGGGTAGCAGCCGAAATGCTCAGAGGAGTGGACATCACCAAGGTTTCCTTGCTAACCAACAATCCGGACAAGGTTGAGCAGTTATGTTCACTTGAAATTGATGTGGTAGAACAGATACCACTTGTGGCAGGGCTTTCCGAAGAGAATCTGGATTATCTGACTACCAAAATAGAGCGGATGGGGCACGTTATCGATGTCGACGCACTCAACGGCGATTAATTGGTCCCGTATGGCTGCATACAGGGAGAATGAGGGCCGCGACCGAGATTCGAACCCGGGCTGGCAGAGCCACAGTCTGCCGTCCTAACCACTAGACTACCGCAGCCATATGTGTGAACTGCCCGGGAAGAGACCGCTATTTCAACCGTTTGACAACACTCGCAAGTCCGACGGATTCAAGGGGCTGCTCCGCCGCCGTCGACACATGCAGGATGACCCTGAGGGCGGGCGCCGTTCATCTCTGACTGTCCTGATACTACTCTTGTCTGCCATGTTATTGCCGCTTACGCCGGCTGTGTTCGCCGATACGGTCATTCGTGCCGAATCTGTCGACCTGTTCCCCGAGGGCACTTTCGATGATGACAATGACTGGACACTTTCTAGTCAGGCTGGATTTGAGAGTCGACCAGCTGACTACACCACGCCTATGGTGGCAGATGGAATGCTGTCGTTCACC
>CAXEUS010000156.1:0-2077 GCA_963999385.1 uncultured Candidatus Poseidoniales archaeon
TATCGAACCGAATACCTCTGAGAGCGTATTCAACTCGGTAGCATCCCCGACACGTGTACTGGTTCCATGTGCCTCAATGAGTTCAACAGTTCCAGGCTCATGCTCTGCCTGCTGCTGTGCACGTTGCACTGCTTGACGTTGACCGCGTACGCTAGGGGCGGTGATTCCCTTTCCTCGCCCGTCTGAGGAAGCACCGATACCGCGGATGACAGAGTAGATTCTGTCACCCTCAGAAATCGCATCGCTGAGGCGCTTGAGTACGACACAGCCGGCTCCTTCACCCATCACGAAGCCGTTCGCTCGCATGTCGAATGGGGTTGAATGGGTAGGAGATAGCGCGCCGATGGCGCTGAACTTTGTGTAGGTCGCCGGGTCCATCGTGCGGTCCGATGCCCCGGCAAGCATGACATCGACCTGACGCGATTGCAGCAGATGACAGGCGTCCATCAGAGCGGCGAAGGTGGTGGCACAGGCGGCGTCGGTACTGTAATTCGGACCTTGGAGATCCAGTAGATTGGCCACCCTGCCTGCAACAACGTTGGCCAATTCGCCAGGCATCGTGTCCTCGTCTATCTTCGGTGTGCCCTCGGAGATTGCCTGTTTGAACGACTCACTGCTGGTTTCTGGCATCCCTGCCTCGACAGCCTTGCGCGTCATCTGGTCGGCCCATACCCTGAGGTTCGACAGGTTTCGATTCTCTCCACCTAGAGCATTGGCGAACACGACACCAGTGCGAGCATTCGGCAGTTGCTTGTCACCCTCGTCATCACCATACCCGGCATCTGCCAATGAATCCGCAGCGACAGACACCGCCCACAACTGACATTCGTCAATCTGTGCTAGAGTCCCTGGTGGCTGCTTCCAGCGGCGCCAGTCGAACTCGAAGTCCTCAACGAATGCACCGATCTTCGAGTAGGTCTTGTTCTCCTCTACCTCCCCCGGTCCACCTTCTACCCAGAAATCATCTGTTTCCCAGCGATCATCTGGGAGGTCTCGGAATGACACATGCGACTTCAGCACGTTGCCCCAGAATGCGGTGACATCGTGAGCGTCGGGCAGTAGCGCCGCCATTCCTACAATGGCCACTGGCTCGAATGGGTCCTGTGGCGACTCTTCGGTGTCCATCGGCCTCACCCTCAATCAGAGATGCTCTCTGGAACCATAATCGTCGAGTATCCGGCATCCACGTGAATCACCTGTCCTGTGACGCCAGCAGCGAGAGGAGACGCTAGCCATAGCGCACAGCCTGCAACATCCTCCTGTGTGACGTTACGTCGCAGGGGTGAATTGCGCTCCACATGTTCCAGAATGTCGTCGAATCCAGGAATACCTGAAGCGGCGAGAGTTGGTATGGGTCCGCTTGAGATGGCGTTGATGCGATGTCCGTCTGGGCCTAGATGGTTAGCAAGTTCTCGTGTCCACGCCTCAAGAGCTGCCTTGGCTATGCTCATCACGCCGTAATTCGGCACCCAACGGGTGGAAGCGGCGTAGGTCAGGCAGATGGTGGACGAGTCTGGTGAGAGATGGGGCAGAGCGTGGCGCATCAGTCGTTGCAACGAATGGGCCGAGACTGTCATCGCGGTCGAGATGGGGTCATTCTCGGCGAACAAGATGGGGCGATCGAAACACTCTGCCGGGGCGAACCCGATGGCGTGGATGACGATATCCGCCTTGGCACCTGCATCCTCATGCTGCCATTCGGTGAAGAATTCCGCAGTCGCTTCATCGCTGGCGACGTCAACAGGATGGAATCCCGTGATTGCCGGAAGTTTATCCTGCAACTGGAACACACGGCTCCTGAATCGCTTCTGGTAACCGAGTATGAGATTGCATCCTGCCTGCGCTAGTTGGGTGCAGATTGCCCAAGCGATGCTCTCCTCAGAGGCGACTCCAAACACCAGTGCGGTCTTTCCTTCAAGTTCCAACATGAAACCACTCCCCCTTCTCTTAGGAGCGGCTGGCGCGCCCACAGCCCTTCAAGACCTTTCCCTGTTGTGTGGGTAATACGGAGAATCAGAGATTCTCCGCCCGCCCGCGTGAGGAGACGAGTCAATTCCCATAGAGAGAATCTGGGAGA
>CAXEUS010000157.1:0-7510 GCA_963999385.1 uncultured Candidatus Poseidoniales archaeon
ATGGCAACGGATGATGACGCGAACCCGAGCAGTCGATGAACACCTGAAGAATCTGTTCTCAGAGGGGATTCCTACACCAGATGGAGGCACGTTCGGAGGCAAGGGATTTCGTTCCACCTGGCAGGAGGGCATCGTTGCTTGCGCCACCGCCCTCAGGAGGGCTGTGGACCTGCCAGCAGGCCAGCGTCACGAAGGTGATGTGGTCGCTCCGATGATTCGCGATGTGGGGCTAGCACTCGCCATGGGTCAGCCGCCGGTCGAGATCTTCGCCGCCCAGATGGGCAAGGCCGGCTCAATGATGCACGGAGGTCACGCTGGAGCAGGAGGGAGAGACCTGCACATTGGTAACTGGAGCCTCGGCATCCTTCCACCTACCGCACCACTTCCGATAGCCAGCGCCACTACCACAGGGATTGCGCTCGCTAGCCAACGTCTCGGAGTGAAGAGATTCCAACTCGCACCGGTGGGCGAGGGGTGCAGCAGCAGCGGGGAGTTCTGGGAAGGGATGAACTTCGCCGGAGCTCGCGGCCTTCCTATCTGCTACATGATTCAAAACAATCAGATTGCGCTCGATACCTTCACCACCAGCCAGAACAACGCTGAGTTGTACGGCGACAAAGGCAGTGCTGTTGGCTTACCAGCATGGACAATAGATGGTTCCAATCCAGCCGCATTCCACTCTTCTATAGCAACTTCACGCGAGTTTGCACTCGAAGGCGGGGGCCCTACACTCGTTCATGTCGAGACGATGCGCGGCTGCGGTCACGCTCACCACCACGATGACCTCTATCTGGGCGCTGAGTCTGGCAATCCGCCAGGCTACATCGACCGTGAACTACTCGCCTACTGGAAGGACAGGGATCCGCTGCCCAACCATCACAGTCTACTGATTAATGCTGGAGTGCAACCGGAGAGGCTCGCTCAGATGGAAGCAGAGGAGCAGGAGTTGGTAGATACGGCGAGAGCGGAGATGGAGGCGATGGAGTGGCCTGAGCCGAACAGCGTGACCGTCGGAGTCACCAGCATCCACGATGCTGGAACACACCAACAGCAATTGGATCGAGTTTCAACTTCGTCAAGCGAAGAGGAAGAGGCTGGGCCTGTCCCAACAGGTGAGCTGACCCTCGAGTTCTCCGATGAGGGCAATGCGTGGACCTACAGCCGTGCCATACAGCAAGGGATGGTTGCCATCGCTGAGCAGTATGGACGCTCTGCTCTGTTCATGGGAGAGGACATGGAGGTCGCCGGAGCGTTCGGAATGAACATCCCGCTCAAGGTCGCTGGGCATTCCGACCTGCTTCTCGATATGCCACTCTCCGAGGCTGTAATCATCCATTCAGCCACAGGAGCTGCACTCGCTGGCATGCGTGCAATGGCCGAGATTCAATTCGGAGGGTTCGCTGCTCTGGGCATGAATGCGCTAATCAATAACGCCTCCATGCTACGCTGGCGCTGGGGTGCTGAGGTCCCGTTGGTCGTGCGCATCCCACTAGGCGCCAAGACACGCTCCGGTCCATTCCATGCGAACATGATAGAGTCGTGGTTCATCAACGACCCCGGACTCGTCATCCTGTTCCCTTCCACCCCTCAGGACGCCTACGATCTGCTGGTAGAAGCGGCTGCATTGCCTGACCCGGTAGTCTATCTCGAACATCTGGGAATGTATGGACTCAGAGGTGGCAAGACCGGTTGGGGTGACAACATCAACCAAGTTGTGGATACCGAGTCAGTGCATGCTCACCTGAAAGGAGGAGGGGGGCCGTACAAACTCGGCAAGGCAGAGATTGTTCGCGGCGGCGATGCAGTCACCGTGGTAACCTGGGGGGCAATGCTGCACGTGGCTCTCGCTGCTGCCACCAAGATGGCTGATTCAGGGATTGAGATTGAGGTAATCGACCTGCGCACGCTCGCACCGTTCGACGCTGCAACCTGTGTATCCAGCGTGAAGCGAACCGGTCGGCTGCTGGTTCTACAGGAGGCGCAGCATACCGGAGGGCTAGGGCATTCGGTCTCCAGCCGCATCGTCGAGGAGGCATTCTGGGGATTGGAGGCCCCGCCAGTTGTACTCGGGGCACTTGACACCCCGGTGCCTTTCGCACCTCCACTGGAGGACCATACCATACCAACGGCTGAACTGGTAATCAGCCATCTGCGCCAACTCTGCACGTGAGCCTGCGCGAGCGCTACCGCTATTTGCGAAACCTCAGGTCAGAGACTCAGGACGGGTGCGCATGGCAGACCCTGAGGTTGATTCATCTCCCCAGACAACGGCTAAAAGTTCAGTCACACGGGGCGTAGCGAGCCTGTTCTTGTGGAATCAGGTCCTTGTCATCGCCAGTCTGTTCCTCGCCATGCTCGGAGTCAGTAGTCTGCTACAGGAAGCGACGGTGGCTGGGATTACGGTCAGCGTGTTCCTGCTGCTGCTCTCCATAGGTCTGCTCATCACTTCTGCAGATTTCTTCGTCGAGGGGGCCAAAGGTCTGGCACGCAGAATCGGCGTGGCAGAGATTGTCATCGGCCTGACCATCGTCTCTCTCGGTACATCATTGCCAGAGATATTAATCTCAAGTCAAGCGGCTTGGGAGGCTCGCCAGAACCCATGCATCGCCGGAGCCACCGACTGTGCCACCGATTTCGCTCTGGGTAACATCTACGGGTCAGTACTGGTACAGATCACCCTCATCCTCGGCCTAGTGGTGATAATCCGGCCGCTGACTGTACGTCCGTCCTGGCTCGGACGGGACGGCATGATGATGCTGTTCGCGGTGATATTGCTGTCAGTTTTCCTGCTTCTCGGCGATGACCTGAGCAGGATTGAAGGTGGCATCCTGTGCTTACTCTACATGCTCTACATCGGCTATCTAATCACCAATCGTGAGAAGATACGCAAGGATGAGTTCGAGGTTCTCGAGGAGATTCGCATCGAGCAGGAGCGTACCCTTGACTGGACTGGCGCCTCCTACGTGGTGATGCTCGCTGTAGGTCTCGCATTGGCGATGTTCGCCTCAGAGCGAGTTATCGATGCGGCGGCAATCATCGCGGATGAGATGGGGGTGCCTTCGGCCGTGGTCGGGACCACCATCTCCGCAGTGGGCACCTCAATCCCTGAATTGGCTGTGGCGTTGGTTGCGGCACGGCGCAGCCAAGGCGTCGCTGTCGGGACGCTCATCGGCTCAAACATCACCGACCCGATGCTCTCGGTGGGACTCGCCGCGATGATCAACCCGATCAGCGTGATGAGCACTGGCCTCTTCTATGGCCTCATAATGCCGGCGACCATCGGCTGTGTGGCGCTCTGCCTGATGTTCATGTGGACCGACTTCAAGTTCAACCGCTGGGAAGGAGGGATTCTAGTTGGCTGTTACGTTGCCTTCGTCTATCTGTTACTGACCCTAACTGGATAGTGACCGTACATCTCCCCCGACGGATTGCTTAACATCAGTTGCCGGCTGGAGCAGCCATGGTCGACTTCTCCCTCTCCGAAGAGCAGGAGATGCTGCGCGACCTCGCCCACGAATTCGCTCGCGATGAGCTGCGTCCCAACGCCGAGCACTGGGACGAGGCGCGTGAGTTCCCCACGGAGGCGATTGCCGCCCTGCATGAACTCGGCCTGATGAACATGCACATCCCGGAGGAGTATGGAGGAGTGGGCTTCGGCACCCTGACCGAGGTGCTGGTGTCAGAGGAGCTGGCGTGGGGCGACCCCGGGTTCGCCACATCGGCGTATGTCAACGGCCTGACCGCGGCACCAGTAATCACCGGCGGGACTGAGGAACAGAAGCAGAAGTATCTCGGAAAGATGAGTCAGAGTCCAATCACCGTATCCTATTGCGTGACCGAACCGGCGGCAGGAAGTGACGTGCAGGGAATCAGAAGCACGGCCGTGAAGGATGGCGACGACTACATCCTCAACGGCGAGAAGATGTTCATCACCGGGGCTGGTCACGCTGACTGGTTCTTCGTGCTCGCATACACCGACAAGGAGGCCGGCTACAAGGGCATGTCAGGGTTCATCGTCGAATCCGCCTGGGATGGAGTCACGCTCGGAAAGAAGGAGGACACGATGGGCCAGCGTGCCTCGGACACACGCTCTGTCATCTTTGAGAACGTGCGCGTTCCCGCTGCCAACCTCTTGGGAGGCGAGGAAGGAAAGGGCTGGTTCAACGCCATGACCGCCTTCGACCTCTCACGCCCGAACATCGCTGCTCACGCGGTGGGACTCGCCCGTGCGGCCTTCGAACACGCGCTTGGTTACGCTAACGAGCGCGAGACGTTCGGCAAGAAGCTACACGAGCACCAGACGATTCAGTTCATGCTCGCCGACATGAAGACGAACATCGAGGCGGCGCGGCTGCTCACCTGGAAGGCCGCCTGGCTGGCTGATTCTGACCAGAAGAACACCGAGGCGGCCGCGCACGCGAAGCGGTTCGCGGCCGACTCTGCGATGCAGGTGGCCATCGATGCGGTGCAGGTGCTCGGCGGCTACGGCTACACCGAAGAGTATCCGGTGGCCCGTCTGATGCGGGCGGCCAAGGTGATGCAGATCTACGAGGGCTCGTCCGAGATTCAGCGGATGATTATCGGTCGCGAAATCATCCAGAATCTCTGATTTCACTTTGCAGAGACTCTACGATTGTCTCAAGAACCCACACCCCTGAATTCTCGCGCAATGAGCGCACACCGAGCGGTGGTTCTGGCGGCGGGCGCGAGCGAAAGACTGGGTCAACCGAAGTCACTCGTGCCCGTGCCCACGGAAGATGGAGATATACCGCTGGTGCGTTGGCTTGTCGAACGGTTGGAGGATGCAGATGTCGAGGTCGTGGTCGTGACTAGGCAGGAATTGGTCATCGATGTGGTGCTGGCACTTCCGGGACGGGCAATCGTCGTCAATCCAGACCCAGATGCTGGACGTACCGGCTCCCTACAGTGTGGCATCAGGGCGCTGCTGGACAGCAAGCGCTCACCTAGGAACATGCGGGTGCTTGTGGTCCCGGTAGACCGACCAGGATTCTCAGATTCCACACTCGGAATCCTGCTGGAGGCGGAAGAATGCTGCTGCCCGGCAAAGGATGGGCGCGGTGGCCACCCACTCGTGTTGCTACCTGAAGACCTGAATCGGATCATGACTGCTGAGTCCGACACCTCCCTGCGTGACCTTGTCTCACCGTTGAAACTGAATGTCTCCGATGCGCATCTGCACCTGAACATTGACGCCCCTGAAGACATAGACGGTTTGGCTGCTTCAATCAAGAATATCTGAAACGACGCTCTGCAGTAGTGCAGAGTACCCTTTTGAGCCGATGTCCTTTCCGTTGTCCATCACCATGGGTCTCATTGAATTCGTAGAGGGTTTCGGGCCCATTCAACAGGCCTTGATTGCAGGGATATTCACTTGGTTCATGACTGCGGCAGGCGCCGCCCTGGTTCTGTTCTTCAAGGAATTAGACCGAAAGGTGCTCGACGGCATGCTCGGCTTCGCCGCCGGTGTAATGATCGCAGCCAGTTTCTGGTCGCTGCTCGCTCCTGCTCTCGAACTGTCAGAAGGCAAGAGTCTGCCAATCTGGTTTCCAGCGCTGGTTGGATTCCTCCTCGGAGGTATCTGTATGAGGGGAATCGATATGTTTCTTCCACATCTACACCCCGGAGCTCCCCCAGAAGAGACTGAAGGCGTCAAGACGACATGGCACAGGAGTATGTTGCTGGTCTCCGCAATCACTCTGCACAATATTCCCGAAGGACTGGCCATCGGTGTGGCCTTCGGTGCTGCTGCCTCTGGCCTCAGTGGAGCCACGGTTGGTGGGGCGATTGCATTGGCAATCGGAATCGGAATCCAGAATTTCCCCGAAGGTGCTGCGGTATCCCTTCCCCTCAGGCGCGAAGGGCTCTCAAGGAGGGCCAGTTTCGGGTGGGGTCAGTTGTCTGCGACAGTCGAGCCGGTGGCTGCTGTACTAGGGGCTGCGTTGGTCATCGCGGCGGCACCCATCCTTCCATACGCGCTGGCCTTTGCTGCCGGTGCGATGATCTTCGTCGTGGTCGAGGAACTGGTTCCTGAAGCGCATCGTGGAGGGAACGGAGACATCGCCACAATGGGCGTCATGGTTGGATTCGCTGTGATGATGGTGCTGGACGTCGCCTTCGGATGATTGCGTTGCGCAACCACAAAGGCACCCGACCTATTCTCAGGTTCGTGACCCACCCTGTGCTGAACTGGGCAACGGCGAATCTCGCCGCTGGTAAGCAGGTGGCGATGGCCACCGTGCTGTCCGCATCTGGGTCGGTCCCCGGCAAGCCGGGAGCGCGCATCGCGTTGTCGAACGACGGCGAGATGTACGGAACCGTCGGCGGTGCGGGGTTGGAACTGCAAGTGGTCGAGCGACTCCGGACGATGCTCAACGGGATGGGTGGACAGCCCGGAGGTGGTGTCGAGACCTTCCAACTACAGAAGGAGGCGAAGGGCGAGGCGGGAATCCCGCTCGACAGCCTGTGTGGCGGCCGCGTGACCGTCGCCCTAGAGGTGGTCCATCCGATGCCTCATGTTCTGCTGTGCGGGGGTGGACACTGCGCGCAGGCGGTGGCGGCTGTGTGTGACAACCTCGAGTGGAAGCACTCCGTGTTCGACGTTCGCGCCGACTACTGCGACAGTGAAACCTACCCTGATGCCACCGAACTGCACCACAACACCGCTACTGACTTCCTCTCCGGCGAGGATGCTGCCTCGCTCGCCCGCTTCTCCGACATCCTGCTGCTCGGCCACGACTGGGCTGTAGACGAGGAACTCCTGCTCAGCCTGCTCAAGGCGCGCCAATCAGACCCAGACTCCTGGGGCTCTCGAATCGGTGTAATCGGTAGCAGGAGCAAGTGGCAGGCGTTCTGCAAGGCAGCTGAGACACAGGGAATCGATGCTGCACTGCTCGATGACGTCGACTGCCCGATAGGGCTCAACATCGGCGCTGAATCACCCGCGGAGATTGCTGTGGCGGTGACCGCCCAGCTCATCTCGAGAATCAAGGAACAGGATCCTCAGGATTCGAACTGGCGGAACGCTTGACATTCCAGAGCATGTAGATGCCTGCGATCATGACGCTGAGTGAGAACAGACAACCTCCACAAGATGCGAGATAGAGACCGTCGATGGGAGATTCTCCCCATTCGATGATGCCCCCTGCGCTTACCATGAAGCACAGAACTCCAGTGCAGATGACAAGTGCTGGAATGTTCGTCGGGTCTGGTGGAGTCGGAAGTGATTCGGCATCCAGTTCCACTCTGGTCTTCCCATATGTTCCTGAACCCCAACGAATTGCATATCCCTCAGCGTAGAGGGCCATCTGTTCCTCTTCAGTCAGTCCTTCTCCATCCACCACAAATGGATTATCCTTACCTTGCGCGCTGAGAACTGAGGAGATTCCTGCACGGTCATTTTCTGCCGTGAACATCTGATACGCTCTGTCGAGCAAACGCTCTCGTTCAGGACCCTCTTCCAGATACGAAGCCAGATCAACTCTGCACCATG
>CAXEUS010000158.1:0-2459 GCA_963999385.1 uncultured Candidatus Poseidoniales archaeon
CCTCCACTGAATCACCCGGGTCCACCAACCAGCCACCGAATGGAATGTCTCCATGATTTACCCCGACAGAAGCATCGGAGACCATCGAAGCGGTCAGGTTGAGTCGTATGGAGTCCGACACAGTGTCGTCCGCTTGGCTGGTGGCAAAGAGTTCGATGACCGCTTGCTGACCGGGAAGGGCGGTTGCCGGGATACTCGCAGCCAGCAGCACCGTCGCAGACATTTGCGGCGCGAGAGTAACGCTCGACTGCTGGTTTCCGGATAAAGTGAAACTCCAGCCATCCCAGGTGATGATGTCGTTGGCGGTGATTACGAAGGTGTCAGAACCGTCTCCAGCGTTTGTCAGGTTGACGGAGAACTCGCATGCGTCCCCAGGGAGGCAATAGAAGGAAGATTCGGAGGACTGCCATTCAGGGATGTAATCAGGATCCACAATGGTGGTCACCAATACTGAGGCCGATGTGGGTTGATTCTGCTGTGATGTGACTGTAACTGTCGCCGTCTGCGAGCCAGTGGGGGCGCCCGTCCCGGGCCTTATTTGAACACGGAAATTTTGAGTTTGCCCCGGGTCGAGTTGCAGAGCCATACCAGGCAGGATGGTCGAACCGGACATGTGCACGAACTGATGGTCCCAGCCGGCGGGAAGCCCAGACACGGTTGGCAGGAATTCATCGGTGAGATTCCCGTCATTGGTAACGGTCAACTGATGGTTCGACCAGTGTCCTCTGCGTGCGTGGCCGTCGAGACCCTTGCTCAGGCTGACACCGAACTCTTCGGGCCAAACAACCTCATCATAGACGAACACAATATCATCCATCCAGTATCCAGCACCATGATTGGATGCGTCAGATAGGAACCGCAAACGGAACTGCGTCTGGAACGATAGCAGGTTGGCCGGAACGGAGAATCCTGGTGTTGTGAATCCTCCAATGGGGCGATTCACCTCGGTGCCGATTTGCCAACTGGTTCCATCGGTTAGGTCATCGTCTGGTGAGCCGGTGAACGATAATCCACCTCCATGAGTGTTAGCCCAACTTCCAGATCCCCCCCATTCGATGAGGATTCCATCGTTGGCATTACCAACTGACCCGGTGTAGAAGAATCCGAGTTTGGGATATGTGTTGGGATTCGGATGCGCATTTCGGAAGTCGAGTACCGGACTGGTCAACGATTTATCCCAACTCGAACCATATGAGCTGCTGGAACCAGCTGTCCCTACATGGAATGCACTCCCACTCAAGGTGGCAGAGTTGTCGACCATCCAGTAGGGGTCGAATGACCACAGCCCCTGACTGTCACAGTTGTCATACAGTTGACCAATAGTGAGGTGGCGTGAACGAGCGTCGTTTCCGCTGTTGTCATCAGTTGGATGCATGGTTGTGGCGACCAGCGTGTGGTTGCCACCGTAATGTGGGACCCAAATATGCGAAACAGTCGTGGAACCCGAGGCACCAATCGATGGAACGTTTACCGAAGTGTTCAGAATCTCGAAGTCCTGGTATTCGTTGTGCTGAACCACGATGCGCAGTGCAAATCCCCCCGATGTAGTGCTGCCTTGGTTAGTGATGGTGACTGAGATTCGTTGCGAGACGTTCAGCATCCCATCGATGAGATAGAGTTCGGCAGGGCGGTTGAATCCGGATCCTGTTGGGTCATGGCTGGAGAGCAGACGGTACTTCGAGTCGTCAGAGGAAGACGTGTATTCGAAGTCGAACCCAGAGGGGTAGACATCGATTCCACTAGCTCTGCCGACTGCTGGATGAACCTCCGCCCCATCGAGTTCGGGAACCAGTACTGACCATGAGGTGAGCAGCATCAGCACCGTGAGCAGGGCGGCACGAATGGTGAGGACATGGCGCATGCTGGACCAGTACCAACCGGAGTTCTATCTTTATCAACAAATTGGTCGGCCAAGGAGAATCTATGATTCACCTAGGCCGAATCACTGGAGTACTCTGTCGCTTCAGCAAGTGCAGCATCTCGACCTCGCTCCTCGGCCTTGTCTTTCAGTCGACTACCGTAGTAAAATCCGAGGGGTAACAACAGCACCAATGATAGACATCCTAGCAACGCTGTTAGCGACCAGAATCCCTCAGTAATCGGGTCCAGTTTGAACGGTTCAACGTCAACGAGTTCGTGCTGCACAACAGTCATCGTCACGGTGACGGAAGCGGAGTCTATGTCACCCTCTGCACGTAGCACCATGCGCCATGTGACGGTGTCGTTGGCGCCGGAAATCAATTGCTCGACATCATCCCGTGCCACCGACTCATTCACTGCACGCAGCGATCCAGTCCCAGATAGCGGGAGTTCGTAGTCGAGCAGTCCACGCAGCAGGGTCTGACCCTGTTCATCTGGAACTGCCGTGTGAGTGAATGAGCGGTCACAGTTGTTCACAATCGAAAAATTGTCATCTGGAGCCAGACAGTTGAACATGGTCGCATCCTCATCTACCAACG
>CAXEUS010000159.1:0-12578 GCA_963999385.1 uncultured Candidatus Poseidoniales archaeon
AGACCATCTTCCGAAGGCGATAATCTGCGGGCTTGACGCGGTCGCCCTCGACCTTCCTTTGCTGTTCGCGCTTCAAGCGCGTGCGCGAGGCGACCTATCTGACCGAGAGCATGCGATGGTGAAGATGCCTCGCAGACTCAGCGAGAAATGGGGCGTCAGCAGACTGACGAACCTGTCCGCATCTTGGAGAGACCAATTGCTCGAGATTCTCGGTGCAATGGGGATACGCGAAGTAAGACGCCTGCGCGGTGAGATGGGGCGTGGCATGTGGCAGACTAATCTTGAGGCTGAGGCATTCGCTGGAATCGAAGGCTTTCCCGGAGGTGGTGCATGATGACCGTCTCCAAACCATCCGAGACACTGGAACACAAGGTCACCCACCTGCTACACGATGGTTTCAACGCCCGTGCATTTGGAGAATACCGCCTTCCCGAGGCACTCGGAGATTCCCGCTGGACTGACGAGATGATTGTCGCCACCTGGTACATGGCGGAAACCGGAGAGATTCCTGAGCATCTGAACTACAAGACGGGCAAGTCGAGCGGCGGGTTCGACCGATTGGAATTCAAGTTCCTCGATGAGCCGGATTGGTTGGAGCATTCAGAAGAGTTGGACACGACCATGGAACTGAATCGACGCGGAGATGAGCGAGCAAAGCTCTCCTGCGATCTGCCATTCTACGGAGGAGGCATGTCCTACGGCTCGGTCTCGCTGAACGTGATGATGGCACGGGCGCAGAACTCAGCCAAATGGAACACCTTCATGTCCACAGGCGAGGGAGGGTATCCAGAACCACTGCTGGAGTACAAGGACCACGTCATCACCCAGGTGGCAACTGGATACTTCGGAGTCGAAGAGAAGTCCATCCAAGCAACCCCCATTGTCGAATTCAAGTACGCACAAGGTGCGAAGCCGGGACTCGGTGGGCACCTGCTTGCAGCCAAGGCGGGAGAAGAAGTGGCCAAGATGCGCGGCAGCGTTGCGCACGTGAGTCTGTTCTCCCCGTTCCCGTTCCATTCCACCTACTCTGTCGAAGACCACTCTAAACACATCGACTGGATTCAAACTATCAATCCTGATGCCCTCATCTCAGTGAAAGTGTCGACACCTCACGACGTCGACATGGTAGCTGTCGGCTCTTACTACGCGGGCGCGCACATCATCCATCTCGATGGATCATATGGAGGAACTGGGGCTGCTCCTGAACTTGCCAAGAAGGTCATCGCAACACCGATTGAACTTGCACTTCCCAAGGTGCACGATTTCCTCATCAAGGAGGGAGTACGCGACAAGGTGACGCTGATTGCCAGCGGTGGTGTGCGCACTGCTGACGATGTCGCCAAGGCGATTGCTCTGGGGGCAGATGGCTGTGTGTTGGGAACTACTGACCTAGTAGGAATTGGTTGCACCAGATGCGCTAATTGCGAGGGGGGACCATCAGGAAGGGGCTGTCCGTATGGCATCACCACGACAGATGTCGAACTACAAGAGTACATGCAGCAGGACTGGGGTGCTATGCGGCTGGATAATCTCTACACTGCGTTACAGTGGAGGTTGCGCGACATCATGCGTAAACTAGGCCTCAAGAGCATCAAGGAACTGGTCGGAAGGAAAGATCTGCTGCGCTACACTGGAGGCGATTCCTGATGGCGGATTCGAAGCGAATCGTTGCTGCCCGTCGACGCTTAGTTGAACTGGGTCCCGAACCAATCATTCCCGATGATGAGGCTGCCGAGGGTGGCTGCGGGGTGGTCGGACTCGCCTGCGAGATTCCGGTGGCTGGGAAGCACCTGTTCGACTCGCTAGAGCAGATGCGTAATCGGGGCAATGGCAAGGGTGGAGGTGTGGCCCTCGTAGGACTCGACCCAGAGCAGTTCGGAGTGACGAAGCAGATACTTGAGAACGACTACCTCTACACCGTTGCCTATCTTGACCCAGCTTCACGCAGCGAGGTGGAAGAGAGTTTCATCCACGCAACCTTCGAGGTGGACCATATCCATGAGATGCCAAAACTACGCGACTGGCAGACAATATTGCCCGAACTCGATGTCGAACCTCCTGAGGTGGTTTGCTACTTCGTTCGCCCGCGGGTGGCTGCTGTTGAAGAGTTCCAGGCGAAGAGTGGTTTGAGTGCCAAGGATTTCGACGGAAAGACAGGGATGCTCGATGAGATAGTGTTCCACGCCACGCACGCCCTGAACGTCGAGTTCTATGCCGGTGAGCGGGGGACACAGGCGTTCGTACTCAGTCATGGAGTAAACATGCTCATCCTGAAGATCGTGGGTTATGCTGAGGATGTCATTCGTTACTATAGACTGGAACACATAACGGCTCATGTCTGGATTGGCCATCATCGATATCCCACCCGTGGAAGGGTGACTCATCCCGGTGGAGCGCATCCGTTCGGACAGGGAATCGGAGTCGCCCTGGTGCACAATGGTGACTTCTCCAACTATGTCTCGGTGAAGGACTATCTGGCGCAGCGCGGCATGGAGCCGCTGTTCCTTACCGACACCGAGGTTGCGGCTCTAGGATACGACCTCCATCACCGGGTCTACGGATACCCATTGGAGTATCTGATAGAATCACTCGCACCGACCAGTGAACTCGATTTCGTCATGCTTCCCGACGAGAAACAGGAAGTATACGCCGCCATCCAGAAAACGCACATCCATGGATCTCCTGATGGACCTTGGTTCTTCATCATCGCACAGCAGGATGCCGGGGTACACCGATTGTTGGGAATCACTGACACGAGCATGCTGCGACCACAGGTGTTCTCCTACCAGCGAGGTGAAGTGGGCATCGCATTCTGTGCTTCAGAGAAACAAGTCATCGATGCGGTGATGGACAGCCTGGCTGCTGAGGACAGCAGATTCTGGCCCCGCTGCGACGAGTTCTGGAACGCTAGAGGTGGCTCTTACACCGATGGCGGGGCGTTCATCTTCGACCTGCTTCCCACAGAGAATGGTGGTCGCGAACTGGTGATGACGAACAAGTTCGGAGAGATTGTCAACACTCAACCGGAAGGTGACTTCCATCCCGGTGATGTGGCGATGACCTCGGGGATTGAACTGCCCCTGACAGACAGTGCCTCCACGTCATTCGAGCACATCGTGGAAGAACTGCAAGACATGGATTGGGCTGGCGCACAGGCATTGCTCTCAGAACTCATCTCCGAATCCCAAGAGCACTCACGTTCACGTCCAATTGAGATTCTCACTCTGCTGCTCGACCGTCGTTATCCATCCGGCTCGCTACGTCGCAGCCTGTGGCTGCACAGGGTGCAGGACACCCTGATGGGAATTCTGGCGCATTCCGCAAACCAACCGGACGAGTTGTTCGTCGGCCAGAAGACAGTGGGTCACCGCCCGGAGCCGCAGAACGCTGAGGCGGCGGTAGTGGTCGATGCCAGACCATATCCGATCGAAGGTAACGATTCTCTGGCCAGAGAACTCGTCTCACTCTATCGCGGAGGTTGGCGCAAGTTCCATGTCATCAATTGCAGAGGCCATCGGTTCGTCGGTAACGGATTCGGATCGGGCAGCAAAGGAGTGCGTATTGACGTCTACGGGTCTGTAGGAGATTACCTAGCCAGCGGCAACGACGGCATGACGGTGGTGATGCACGGCAACGCCCAGGACCAGGTTGCTCAGATTCACAGCAGCGGTGAGCTGGTGGTACACGGCGACGTCGGGCAATGCTACGGCTATGGTGCCAAGGGAGGCGAGATGTTCGTTCTTGGCAACGCAGCAGGACGTCCGATGATCAACTCAGTCGGCAAGCCGAAACTGGTAGTCAATGGAACTGCACTCGACTATCTGGCGGAGTCTTTCATGGCAGGAGACCCACTCAAGGATGGTGGATTCGTAATCATCAACGGCATCCGCTATGACGACAGGGGGCGTATCGAAGACCTGCTCACACCCTACCCGGGTGGGAATCTGTTCTCGCTTGCTTCCGGTGGCGCCATCTACGTGCGCGACCCGCACAGCAGACTTTCGAGTTCACAACTCAACGGCGGTGAGTTCACTGAACTATCTGAGGCTGACTGGGCGGTCATTGAACCTCTATTGATGCGCAACGAGGAACACTTCGGAATACCACTACAACGTCTACTAACGATTGAGGGAAGACTGTGTAACCCTGCCGAGGTCTACCGGAAGATCATCCCCGTGAAGAGCAAGGCGCTCCACGCGGAAGCGGCCTGGGCTGGCCACGCCGAATGAGATTATCCGGGGCACTCTGCACCCTGTACTCGGTGCATGAAAGGCACCCAATCAGGAATCATCAGCGGGCATCGTCGCCCAGAGCAGGCTGGCGGAGAGGAATATCATCACCGAGCCGACCCAATCGGGCTCACCAGGAGCTGGAGAACTATCCACAACCGATTGCTGCAGCAGCATGTTCGAGAGCATGGTTGCCCAGTCGACAGTGCAACCTGCTGAGGAATCCACCTGACATCCGTTCGCCAGACCGATGAACAGATTGAGCACAAGCAGCAGGAAGGCGAAGGCGCCTGCTAGAACCAGAGCGAGGTTCACGCCCGGTTTCCGTAGCCATTGAGTCGAAGGGAGCATGTGAGATAGTTGAGAATTCTCTGTCCAAATCCATGCACGCAGCCATTCACCGAATCCGGACCCTGATGGTGATTCATACGCCGCTGGTGACGCTTGTTCCTCATCCGACTCTTCAGAGGCAGCCTCCACCGCCGCTGTCAGGTCATCGTCACCCGATGCATCCTCCGCTGAACCGACATCTTCGGGATTGTATTCACCCGCCTTGTAACGCTTCCACAGTTCGGATATCTCCGACGCCGACAGCCCTTGCCCTGAGTGGCTCTTGCGGAACTCGTTCCAGGAATCCATCGCACAGGCTGGGCGCGTCTCCTACTTCAAGCGAGTGCTGTGAACGTCTTTGACACTGGGCTACGCGATGGATGCTCATCTGCGGCGAGGGGGCCTGATGATGCCGAGCCTCTCGCGAACCAACTTGATCTTGCCTGATGCGGTCACGCATCGAACCCCTTCAAAGCCAGATTCTAGCACACTACGGGCGTCCGCATAGTGTTCGAGGCGAACACGGACGATGGCGTAGTTGTCCTTGAAGTCGTAGAGGCTCCATCCATCACCAAGGGCTGGGATTCGCTCGAGCACGGCCTGAAGATCGTCGCGAGTGTTGAGTGCCGCATCGACCTCAAGTCCGAGCCAACGACGCTTGCCGCGTGCCGCCTTGCGCAATCTGGGCATCGCTCGCACGCGGCGGGGCATCGGCCTTAACAGGATGGTGCGCCGCCGAATCACCATGGTAGAAGAGGAGGAGACTTCCGCGGAGTTCGCAGAGGAAGAGCCGGTCTTCGGGTTGCGCGACCTGCTCGCGACATTGCTGAATCGGCAAACGCTCCCGCATGTGCTGCTGCTCACGCTTCTCTCCATTGGACTCTACGTTCTCACAAGCATGACTGATGGTGCATACGAGCTGACGTCGCTCGCCTTCCTATCACTCTCACTGGGTTACGCCTTGACTGCCATTCTGACCCGCTTCAACTTCGTACACGACTGGGTGCGTACCGATACAAGCGGGATGGAGGATACTGGTGGCATCAAGGGACTCGCTCTACGCTGTGCCAAGGTATGGTCGCTCCCGCTGCTGCTCTCAGCAGCAATCGCAGTGGGTGTCAAGAGCACGCTGCTCACAGATGATGCCTACGCGACATGGCCGGCACTGGGCCTAGCTGGGATGTTCATCGTCTGGTCTGCAGGTCAGGCAGCCTCGTTCCGTACAGCCTGTTCTTCGTGGCTGGCAGGGAACAAGAAAACGCGCGATAAGAGGCCGGGCCCAGGAAGCGTGGGTGGGATGTTCACGAAGCACATGCTCGCTCTGATTTTGCTCGCAGGGGTGCTTGCACTAATATTCGGCTACGAAGCGCAGGACCCTGCTGAGGCTGGATTCGACACGCATCTACGCTGGGTCGGATTCGTGTTGGTCGTCGGATTGATTCAGTTCGGAATCCTTCGCTGGCTGCATTCACACTACGAGGCGGCGGCGGAGCGCAAGGGAAGTGCGCGCTTCGCACTGCGTTGGGGTATCGTTGCACAGGCATTTGTCACCTGGCACATGCTCAGCGCTTGGCGCCGATTCATCGACCCACCTCCAGCGCTAACACAGATGCTCGAGGAGAGCATCCTGATGGTGCTCGCAGTCGTGATGGCTATCTGGGCACTCTCAAGTCGCGGGGTCAAGAAGGGGAGCAAGCTCTTCTCTTCTGAGAACGCGCTGTTCTGGGGATTGGCGTTCGGTTTCGGTTATGCTGGGAGCATCGCGATGATTACCCAATTGACGAGTGGTGACCTTGCGGCCACCATGGGATTCGGTCATTTGGTGACCGCAGGTGCTCTCGTTCTGATGCATCCTGCGGTGATCACCCGCCACAACACCATGCTGGCGTCCACCTCAGGAGAGAAGGAAACTGACTCTGAACAACTCTCAGAGGATTCTGAAACCACTGAGCCTGACAAAGATTCTGAAGAAACTCAAGAAGAGGTCGAACGGGCGGAGCCTGAGCAGAAATCTTCGCCAGTTGAAGACGACGATATCGAGGTGGTCGATTGGGAACCTGACGAGGATGTTCTAGACGAACTGGAACTTCTAGATTGAGTCAAAGACCACTGACCACGGCCACGACACGCATCCTGCCGTCGAGGTCGTCAGCCATCCGCGCCCCAAGTATCACCTGCGAGTCATCACTCAGGCCGCGAGTGAACGCGTCGGCGACCGAATTTACCTGAGCGACGGTCATGCGACGCCCCCCCTCTATCTGCAGCAGGCATCCCGATGCCCCTTCGACCTCGAGTCCAGCGAGCGGAGAGGATAGGGCTGAGCGGAACATTTCCTCCGGGTCAGAAGCATCGCCCTCGGCCACCAACAAGGTAGCCTCTCCCGCGTGTCCTACAATCGCCCTCAAATCCATCAAATCGAGATTTATCAGACCGACACGGCCGAGGGTGAGCACGATGCCCTGCACCAATTCCTCAACCCATGAGGCATCGCGCCGCCAGTCCGCTCCGCGAGCACGTGCCTGCCATGCGAGCCGATCGAGAGACAGGCGCACGCACACATCAGACGCTTCCTCAAGGCGCGACAAGGCGGAGTGAGCGAGGTCGCATCTCGCTGGTTGGTCTTCGAATGGTGAGGCAGCGACGGATAGAACGAGTGCTCCGTGTTTCTTCGCCTGAACAGCCAGTGCGGGGGAGGCCCCGGTGCCAGCACCGCCTCCAAGACCGGTCAGCAAGATCATCAGTTCCACCGGAGCCAGCATCTGTTCGGCTAACTGCGTAGCACGGCGCATGTGCGACTCGGCTAGTTCTGGAAGCGCAGCGCACCCCTCCGATGAAGAATCTCCCAAAGGGAGGCAATGTGCGTGACGGGCATCTTCGAACGACTGCTCGTCAGCATCCACCAGTAGCAGATCGGCATAATCTGAGCAGTTGTCATGGGCGCGACGGGCCCACAGGCAACCGAGCCCTCCGACTCCCGCTACGAGTATGCTACCGTCGTGCATGTCTCCACCCGGTGCTATGCGAACCGTTGAACTTTCGGATGAATCAGTCGTACGTCAGATACCTTTGGTACCTTCTGCGTTCATCGCGAGCCCAGGCGTTGTCCGGCTCTTGGGCGAGCACTTTCTCATAGTATTCAACCGCCGTCTCGAACTCCGAGAGGTACTTCCCGTACAGATGACCCAGCACTGAGAGAACGGGGATACAGAGGGGGTCCTCCTCCTCCATCGCCTTGAGAATCTCCTCGGCTGCCGACAGGTCGTGCCGCTCCATCAAGGACTCCGCCTCATCCAACAGGGTTAGTTGTTCGTCGTTCAACTGGTAGACATTCTTCCACCGTCTGTCGGTCACCGTCAACACCTCGACTGACCACAGTCCGCTCACCCACTTCAGCCCTTTGCTCGTTCAGCACTCGGTCTACGGGTTGAGAAGGGTGATTCACTACAGCGGGAATCGATGGACTGCGGCGCAGTCGAGACCTGCTCATCAGCAAACGATTATTAGACCGAATCAGGTCGGTCGATTCACCATAGTCGGGGTATTCCATGGACCGTTTAGCAAGTCGTCTCAGACCGCTGTTGGTGGTGGTGTTGCTGACCCTTCTTGTCGCCGGCGCGAGCCAAGCACGTTCAGGGGGAATAACAGGTGATGAGGCTGAAGGTGGAACCGACGTGGCGACGACTGGTTGTACCTGCCACACGGACAATACCATCACCCCCTCGAACTCCGTCACGCTCATCCTCGACGGTGTTCCGTACCACTGGACAGCAGGCTCTGCATACGAGTTGAAAATCCAGCTCATCGGCGGCCCCTCGATGGACACTTCTTCGAACACTGCGGGATTCTCGATGCGAGTGAGTGGTGGTGAACTCTCGGCAGCGGCGGGCTTCGAATCACTGGTGCAGAACGGTGATGATGCGACCACACTGACGCACACTGAATCAGGTGCGCAGACCGTTGACCGCAGTTGGACGGCGATTTGGACGGCCCCTGCACAAGAATCGGGGGTAGTCGAATTTTGGCTATCTGGCAATTCGGTTGATGGGAATCTGGGGGCGATGGCACCCGACTCATGGAACCGCATGTCCTTCGCGCTTGCCGAAGGCGAGGACAACGGCCAAACACGTACGGTGTTCGCTGGTGATGGCAACATAGCCGCACCCGAAACACACTCCGGGGAACTCGATCTGCACCACATGGGAGCGCCGTTCCGCGCCCATTGGCTCGGCCTACTCGGGTTCGCCGCTGTCATCTCAGTCATCCTGTTCTGCGGTTTCTTCCTACGCTTCGGATTCAGCCGCCACTACAAGGGTCGCAGCAACCTGTTGAAACTACGTATCAAGCATCTCAGGAGAGGTGACCAGGTATGAGCGACTGGGGGTTGTCGAAATGAAGCGCGACTTGGTGGTCAAACTTCTGGAGCAGGTGGCCAGCGGCGAGGTGAGTATCGAGGACGCTCGGGCTGCCTTGGAAGGGGTCGAACTCGACGAGGACACTTACGTGTCGGCATTGGACCACGGCGTGTTCAACGAACCAGAACCGGGTTCGGTAGTCAGAGCTAGCATGTCTCCGACCGGTGAGTCCGCATTGGTACTGCTCACCTTCGTGTGGGGGTTGGGTTGGACGCTCTATTGGGCGGGCGCAACAACCTACGGGCTGTTCGTCGACTGGAACCAGCAACTGCTCTCATTCTTCTTCGGGATGACGATGGTGACGCTCATCATCATGGGAATAGTCTACCTCAAGTGGGTCATGCCTGACGTTGTCATCGTCAAGCATAGACGAAACAAGTACATGGGTCCGAAGGACCCGGAGAGTTGGTTCGATTACAAGGTGTGAGACATGGCTCGGGAATTCAGACTTCGTAAATCGCCTTGGTCCCCTGATGGCGAAGCTGAGCCAAGCCAGTCACTCGACCGACGTCAGTTCATCCGTTACTCATTCAACAGCGCCGCCGGCGTGATCACCGCCATCAGCCTCGGTGCGATTGGATTCGCATCGTTGCTGATGGGTTCAAGTGACAGTGGCTCGGGCGACTCAGCTATTCGTTTCTGGGTTCCCAAGGGTTCTGAAGACAGCGTATGGTACGGAGATCGGCATCTGGAGTCAATGACTGAATCAGGTTTCAGAGAAGAAGCTGGAAGGTCAGGAACCGGTATGTCGGGCGCTTCGGGCGTCTGGTCTGGGCTGCCAGTGAACGTCGTGTACATCCCACATGAGGAGAACAAGGGCCTGCCGCCGATACAGAACAAGCCGAGAGTTCAGTTCATGGATGGCGTCGACCAGACTGGCGCCGTCATTGGATTTGGTGGCGAAATCGAAGAGGACCCAGCATATGCTACGCTCAAAGTGAGCAACAACATACTGGTCATCTTCGGTCGTTGCCCGCACCTATGCTGTATCCCAGGGTGGCAGTTAATCGAGAACAACTTCACCGCCGACACATGGGAGCCAGGGGGCCTCGACTCAGGTGGAAACAAACTGTTCTGTATCTGCCACTCAAGCCGCTACGACCCGACTGTTGTGGAGAAGAACACCAACCGCAATCGAACGAATGGAACGATGTTCGAATACTTCGGAATCAAGCGGACTGGAGGCCCGGCACCTGTCGGAATGCCGCTCATCCCGTTCACTGTCAACAACGACGTCATCGAGGTCGTCGACTTCGCCGCAGAAGGAATTGAGGCAATGCTTGACTGGTACACATTTTGTGATTGAAAGGTGAGATATATGTTACTGCAATTCTGGTTCCTATGGCTGTTCATAGCGCTGATTGTGGTGCTGGTGGCATTCACTCTGCGCAAGGAGAGCGAAGAGATGCCGCGCAAGGAGATTCTGCGCGCTGTAGAAGCATCTACGAAGATGGGTTTAGCGGAGAAACTGTTCCTCTGGGTGTTCTCTTGGTTGGACACACGCTTCCGCATCCAGGACTACTGGGCGATGAGCCGTGACGCCTACCACAGTATGCACCGGCAGATGCCGATGACACACGCTGAGAAGTACAAACTGCGCATCATCTGGTACTGGTACCCGCTCTACTGCCTCGGTGGCATCTCCTTCCTTGCGTTCATCATCCTAATCATCACGGGCACCGTTCTGGGAATCTACTACGTTCCCGGAGGAGAGGGCGATCCGAGTCCGGCTTATGGCAGCATGCAGTTCATCATGACACAGTTGCCGTTCGGCTACATTATGCGTTCACTGCACCATTGGGGAACTCACTTCATGGTCGCCTCAGTGTTCCTGCATATGTGCCGCGTCTACTTCACCGGCGCCTACCGCAACCCCCGTGAACTCAACTGGCTCATCGGGGTCGGTCTGATGTTCTTCACCATCTTCTTCGGTTACTCAGGATATCTGCTTCCATGGGACGCACTCGCCTTCGGCGCTGCGACGATTGGCATCAACATGGCCAACTCGACACCATTGATTGGTGGGTGGGTTGCTAGAGCATTGTTCGGAGGGACTAGTCTCTCAGCGGCTACTGTTACCCGGATGTATTTCCTGCATGTGTTCATCCTACCTGTCATTGTGACTGCACTCATCATCGTCCATCTGTTCATCGTCTGGGTACAGGGAATCGCGGAGCCACATTGAGGTGTAGAAATGGGATTGATGGACAACTTAGGACGGATTGCTGATGTATACATCCGCGAGAAGGAACAACTTCGCGACGCTGAGAAGGAGCGTCGTCGTGTTTTCACTGGCCATCCGTTCTGGCCGCACGAGGTGCTGCGCGACAGCATCATTCTCGCTGCCATGATGGCCGTGCTCTTGTTCTACTCATGGATCATACCCCCGCCGCTACACAACTCAGCGGACCCGTTCGCTCAGGCAGGATTCGTGTTCCCCGACTGGTATGTGCTGTTCTCCTACGGTTACCTCCGCTGGGGTGAATACTTGCCACAGTTCGACATCCCGTTGCCAAGCATCATCGGGAATTTCTTCGGTACACCAATCATCTCTTGGAACGCAGGCTGGTGGGGTGCATTCCTTACTGGATTCCCAGTGGGCATCTTGGCGCTCCCGCCGTTCCTCGGCGGACGTGCCAAGCGGGGTGTGGAAGACCCGTGGTTCGCAACAGCAGGAGCCATCTATCTGGCACACGTATGGTTCATCTCCGTCTATTCAATCAACATCTTCCTCGAACTCTATGGGAAGAATCGTACGGATTACTGCGTTCTGAACTCACATGGCGGTTTGAACTGTGGAGTACGTGAACCGTGGTTAGCGGAGGTGTTCAACTCAGTACCGTGGGTTTTGACTGGGATTTTCATTTGGGTTGCGCTCTACTTCGCTATACGCTGGTTCTTGGTCACTTCAGCGGGAGCTAGGACTACTCCTCGACTCGGAAAACAGGTTGCGTTGGGTACCTTGGTGGTGACGGTGCTGTTCTGCTCGGTCACCTGGCCGGTATACAACAACGGATTCTGGGACTTCGGAGGACTCGGAGCGATGGACGATGTAGACGACCTTGCCACGATGAGAGGGCAGCCTTCTGACTCACTCGTAGCGCTTGAGGAAGGGCACCATTGGGGCGTGATGGAATCTGCCTGCGTGACCTATGAGGTGAGTGACGGCAGCGCGGCGTGGCAGGACAAACGATTCACAGGAACGGACCCCGAATCGACTGACGATTACTGCCTGCTCCCTGCGGTGCATTGGCTCAATTGGATGATACATCAGCCGACTCAGGAGCGTATCATCGATTTCGCCGACGCCAACAACCACCAGCAGGTGTACACTGAAGCCGGAATAGTGGTCGGCGGAGCGAACGGGTTGAGCGATTCGTTCGAGTTCAATGGGACTAGTAGCGTGAGCAGGACGTATTCGACACTCACCATCGAGGATCTCGGCCTCGAGAGTGTCGAGGTGGATCTGGGCTGCACTTTCCGCACGAGCATGCGTAAGGCGGGAGACCACACGCTGAGCCTCTCCATCAGCGATGCCAGCGGCGACTCAATCAACTCACTCTCAGGGGATGCGGAGGACGGTGCGACCTGTGCCACCCAAACAATG
>CAXEUS010000160.1:0-7541 GCA_963999385.1 uncultured Candidatus Poseidoniales archaeon
CACTCCGGTGAACAGCGCCCCAAGGACCCCGTGCGCAGCTGTCGATTGCCCGCAGTGGTACAGGCCGGCAATCTCAGTTTCTACGGGAAGCGCGCCCAGTCCAATCTGCTGCTTCGATTTGGCAGTGGCGTAGAGATTACCGCGGTATGAGTTAACGTAGTGGACATTGGTTAGCGGAGTTCCCAACTCACAGAGCACGAGATGGTCGCGTAACCCGGGAACTACTCCCTCGATGGTGGCGAACATTCTCTCGGTAAGGCGCTGCTTGAACTCATCATATTCCTCTGGCCGCTTCTCGCTCTCACTTCCCTTCCATTGCTCGAACGGAGTATAGGATACGAAGATGAACGCCTCCATGGTGTGAATTCCATCCTTCATCTTGCTCGGATCCTTCTTGGTGGTCACCGTCAGGAAGGCGCCGGGAAACGCTCCTTCTCCATCGATTACGTCCCGCTCAGCGAAGCGGTAGGTCGCATCGACGCTTGGATCATTAAGAATCCAATAGTTACCAGAGTCGAGACCGAGTGCATCGACATCGATGTCGGTGGCGATGTAGAGGCTGAGGGCGCTCACTGAGGGCTCGAGACGACTCACACGCTTGGCAATCTTCTTCGACAGATTCTGCCTTCCCACGAGGTCGTTGTAGGTGACCCAGGCATCGGCGTTGGAAAGCACCGCGGCGGCCCGAATCTCCTCTCCATCCTCCATTCTCACGCCAACGGCGCGGCGCTGTTTGCCACTACCCTCGATGAGAATCTCTTCGACCTTCGACCTGACACGAATCTCCCCTCCATTGCTCTTCAATCGCGAGATGAAGGCTTTGGGTATCGACCCCCCTCCCCCTTTGGGATACCACGCCCCTTCCCAGTAATGCCCTTCGATGGCCACATGCTGTGCGAACGGCACCCTCTCCGGTGTCATTCCATGGTCGCCTGAGCGCGCTTCGAGTATCGCTTTGAGTTTGACATCCTGCACATAACGGTCGATGATTCCCGCTGCTGGCTTCAATCCCTTGAACACCACAGCTGGTTCACTGAGGAGCAGTTTGACGGCGTCTAGAGGGCCCTTGATTCTCGAGGCCTGCGTGATGCCCCGATTGACCTTCACCATCAGTTCGAAATAGCGCTCGATCCCCTTCTGTTCATCGGGAAAGCGTTCGATTAGACGTTGCACGAACTTCTCCCGCCCGCGCGGGATGTCAAAGGTCTCGTCCTTGAACACCACATGGTCGTAGCCGTCAGGGTTGAGTTCACAGAACTCTATGTCTCCACCGACACCCATCCCTTCGAGCAACTGTCGTGATGGTCCTCCATCCTCTAGGCCACCGATGTAATGCACTCCGGGGCTGAACTTGTGCCCCTGTAGAGAGAATGAGTGAGTCCATCCTCCGGGAAGATAGTGCTGCTCTAGAACCAGTACTCGCTTGCCTACATTCGACAACGCGACCGCAGCACCGAGACCACCCGCACCCGAACCGATGACGACTACATCCCAGTCGGTCATACCGCTCGTATCGGGTGATGTTGCATAACGCTGATGTCTAGCCATGACGGCCAAAGTGCTCGTCCAACTGGTCAGCATCGAGTTTGAGGATCGTCGGCCTCCCATGCACGCACGCCCACGGGTTCTCGATGGTGCGCATGTCGGATAGCAGACGACGCATCTCCGCCAATGTCAGCGACTGGTTCGCCTTGACCGCCCCGCGACAGGAGCGCATGAAGGCGATCTCGTCTGCCAACGCCTCGGCGCTCGCCAGCGGTCCATCCTCTCCACTCTCCTGCAGTTCGGACACCAAGTCATCGAGGAATCCAGGTATCCGGTCATCTCCAACTAACATCGCCGGAACCGCCGTTAACAGCCACGAGCCGTCCTGCTCCGTGAACGTGAACCCGAGTTCAGCGAGTCGCCCCAGCGAAGCATCGACGACTGCCGCCTGCACCGCTGAAAGGTCGACTGGCAGCGGCTCGATGAGCGGCTGTGACTCCCAACTGGTCATCTGGTTCCTGAGTCGCTCGTAGCGAATCCGCTCGTGCAGTGCGTGCTGGTCAACGACGTAGAGCGCATCGTCGCCCTGTGCGAGGACGTAAGAGTCGGCGAACTGCGCCAACGGCTCCATCTCAGGAACCTCGGTCACCTCTGCCTCGAGCGGCGATGCTTCGGGCTCATCGAGCGGTGAGACCGCATCAGAACGCTCTGCGTAGCGGTGCAGGTCACGCTCATCGCTCGACAGCGCGGGTGCTGTGGGAAGTTCATTCAGCCCCGGGAGCGTCTCCTGAGCCAGTGGAGATGTCGACACAGGTCTAGCATCGGCTGGTTCAGCGACGTCCGGCTCGCTACCCTGATAGAAGTGAGTCTGCTTGGGCTTGGCAGCTCGAGCCCATACCGGGGCGATTGCCTCGCTCACCCCCTTGGTGACCTCAGGCTCCGCTGAGGGGATGTCAAGCGCACCCAGCGGGAAATCAGGAGTTGGTTCAGCACCGGTGGGAATCTGCTTCAACGTCTCCTTGAGCGCCCTCTCCAAGCGTTCTAGCACTCTCCACGAGTTGCGCAGACGAACCTCCCGCTTGGTCGGATGTACGTTCACATCGACTTCATCTGCGGGCAGGTCGAGCAACAGCACGCACACCGGATGGCGACCTACCATCAGGCGAGTGTGGTAACCTCGGCGAATCGATTTCAGGAACGGCTGCGCGGCCACCGGCCTCCCATTGATGATCACATGAATGTCATCGGCTCTCCCTCTGGAGATGTCAGGGGGAGAAATCCACCCCGACCACCGCTCCTCTCCGGGAGCTGTCTCATCGGATTCTGGACGTTGTAGGGAAATCATCCGTTCACTGGCGCCGCCCAGCAGGTCGTGCAGCCTGTCCGTCATATCCGCTGTCGCCGGAGCTTCCAGGATTCTGCGGCCATCGACATCGAGTCTGAACGTCACCTCAGGATTACACAGTGCATGTGCCACCAGCACATCTACTACTTGGGCGGTCTCTGTTGCTGGCCTTCTCTGGAACGCCAATCGAGCCGGTTGGTTGGCAAACAGACCCTGCACAGTGATTCTCGTTCCTTCAGCCAGTCCAGATGGTGAAACCTCACTGAGTTCACCATCGTCCACGCTCAGTTCTGCTCCTGACGCTCCGGCGGGTCTGCTGGCAACGCAAAGTTGGCTCACTGCCCCGACTGAAGCGAGTGCCTCTCCGCGGAATCCCAAGGTTCCAATCGCCGCCAGATCTTCTGCGCCGCTGAGTTTGCTGGTGGCGTGCCTGTTCACGGCGAGTGGTAGTTCTTCTACGGCGATGCCATGACCATCATCCGTGACTGCAATCAGGTCGAAACCGCCGCGCTGAATCTCGACATGGACCGATGTGGCGCCGGCATCGATGGAGTTCTCCAGCAGTTCCTTGACGACTTGAGCGGGCCTCTCGACCACCTCGCCGGCGGCAATCAATCCGATTGTCTTGTCATCCAACTGCTGGATGGGTGCTCTCTCGGTTACCGCTTCACTGACGCCCATGTCACTCCTCCAGCCATTCATGCTGCCCACGCAGGATTCCATGCAGTTCGTAGACCAGGTCCATCGCCTCGCGTGGCGAAAGCGCATCGGGGTCTACCTCGGCGAGCCTCGCCAATGCAGCAGCCTCTGTAGCCTCCAGCCGCGGACCCTTCGGTTCGGGTGGTGATGCAACATCATCATCCTCGGCAGCGGCGGCGGCCCGTTCAGGCAGCATCCAACCGAACAAGGACGATTGGCCTGTATCGCGGGCCAACGGAGTTCCCTCTTCTCCGGCGCGAGCACCTTGGGCATGTTTCTCTAGGAATAGCAGCAGGTCACGTGCTCGCTCGACGACATGCGCCGGCAATCCGGCTAGCGCGGCAACCTGCACGCCGTATGAATCATCACACGGCCCGTCAGCGACAGTGTAGAGGAATCGTAACTCGTCCCCTTTCTGAGCCACCTGAACATGGACATTTACCAGTCCTTCAATCTCTGATTCCAACCCTACAAGTTGGTGGTAATGCGTGGCGAACAGGCAACGGCAGCCAACGCGACTGGAGACGTCCTCGGTGACCGCCCAAGCAATGGCAAGCCCATCGAAGGTGGATGTCCCGCGGCCGATCTCGTCGAGCAGCACCAGTGAGCGGGGAGTCGCCCTACGCAGAATGTGGGCCACCTCGATCATCTCGACCATGAATGTCGAGCGCCCTCGGCGGATGTCGTCATGAGCGCCGACTCTGGTGAACACCCGGTCAACAACACCAATCCGCGCTCGGTCAGCCGGAACGAACGAACCGGCCTGAGCCATGATGGAGATGAGAGCGGCTTGACGCAGATAGGTGGATTTCCCACCCATGTTCGGCCCAGTGAGCAGCAGGAAGCGACGAGTGGAGTCGAGTGAGAGGTCGTTGGGCACGAAAGTGGACATCGATTCCAGTACCGGATGGCGCCCACCTCGGATGTCCATCCGATCGTCATCCAGCACTTCGGGGCGGGTCCAACCCATCCGTCGCCCATGGTGAGCGAACGAACAGAGTACGTCCACGGAAGCGAGTGTGCGGGCCATTCCAGACAGAGTGGCACAATGTGTGCGAATCTGGTCGCGCAGATCGCGGAACAGCCCGTATTCGAGTTCATTGCCCCGCGCTTCGGCGTTGAGAATCAACTCCTCCTTCTCGTTGAGCTCGTCTGTGAAGTAGCGCTCCGCGTTGACCATTGTCTGCTTGCGGATGTACTCCTCGGGAACCTTGTCGAGATGCGTCTTGGTGACCTCGATGTGATAGCCGAACTGGCGATTGAACTTGACTTTCAGACTCGGTATATCCAACCGTTCACGTTCACCAGCCTCCAGATTGGAGAGCCACTCCTTGCCCTCAGCCACCTTCTTTCGGTGTCCATCCAAGTCTTCGGACCAGCCGTCCCTGAACATGCCTCCATCCCTGATGGTGTGCGGTTGCTCTGCGAGCAGGGCATCGTCAATCAGTTCGCGGACATCCTCCAGTTCGAGCAGCCCATCAGCGCATTCTAGCAGCAGTTCGTCACTGCCCTCGGTGAGCAGCGAATGCATGGAGGGCATACGTGCCAGGCAATCGCCGATAGCCTGCAGGTCGCGGCCGTTGGCACGGCCGTAGGCCAGCCTTGTTGACAGTCGCTCAAGGTCGCGGCATCCCTTGAGCACCTCTCTGAGTTCTCGTAGACGACGATTGGCGTTCACGAGCGAGGCGACGGCTCCATGACGGCGTGCGATAGCCTCGCGGTCCATCAGCGGCATCAACAGCCACTCGCGCAGCATCCTACGCCCCATCCAGGTCCTCGTAGCATCGATGGCAGCGAGCAGACTCCCTTGCTTCTCACCTGCCAGAGTGTGCGTCACCTCGAGATTCCTGAGCGTTGTTTCGTCGAGCAACATGTGGCGGGCATCCTCGGTGAGTTCTATCTCACGCAACGGGACTGTGGCGGTCAGATGCAATCGAGAAAGATAGGAGGTGGCGAATCCACACGCTTCCATCGCCAGTGGCTGAGTATCGAGGTCTAGATGACCAAGGTCAGCCACTTCGAGCACATCCTTGAGTGCCTCGAGTCGCGCCTTGCGGGGCAACTCGTGAGTTGAGAGTGTGAGCCCGTCGACCGCCGCCAACAGTGATGTCAGCGACTCGTGGGCGGCATCGTTGCGACTCATCACTAATTCCCGCGGCTGCCATCGGAGCAACTCATCGCGCAGCCGCTCGAAGCGATGCGCACCCTCGAACTCACCCGACCACGCTCTACCGGTAGACGGGTCGATGACCGCCCATCCGAGTCCTTGTCCTTGCAGCACGACGCACGACAGCAGTGCCGAAGCCTCCTCGCCGATGAGACTCTCCTCGTAGAGCGAGCCCGGAGTATACACGCGAGTAACCACGCGCTGCAGCAACTTCTGCCCGGGACGCAATTCCTCTTCCTGCTCGCACAGAGTGACCTTGTGGCCCGCTTTGAGCATCCGTTGTAGATAGGTTTCCACGGAGTGCCACGGGACCCCAGCCATCGGAATCGGATTGTCCGAGGATTTGTCACGACTGGTGAGAGTAATCCCCAGCACCTCAGCAGCGAGGATGGCGTCGTCGTGGAACATCTCGTAGAAGTCTCCCATGCGGAAGAACAGCACCGTGTCCGGGTGTTCCTCCTTGATCGCATGGAACTGTTCCATCATCCCTGATGCCATACCTACCTTCACTTCCACTGGAGTCAATTACGCCGACCGTCCGTAGGACGGACGGCGGGCGTTGAGCGGGGCGCTCCATAAGCAAACCGACGCGGAACGAAAATATCGAACGGTCTCAACTCTGAGGCGCGAACTGTTTGTGCCATATCGTGGCTACCGCTAGCACTGTGGCAAACACGGTCAATACGACGAACAGCAATTCACCCAGACGTTCCAGACTCTGAGCCAGATTGTCCTGCGCCTCGAGGTCGACGACCATGCGCCCCATCCCGCCGCGCTCCAGATCGCCTTGAAGTTCGAGAGTGTTGCCCGAAATCGTCACTGAGTCGACCTCGGTCATACCGAGATCCGGTAGTTTGTGAGTCTCCACATCATCTTGCATCCAGTCGACGCTGATTAGTTCGGTAGCGTCTGTTGATGCGAACCAGAAGGTACCCGATGAATCGACTGCCGCTCCAGCTGACCCACCCAGTCCGAGCAACTGTGAGATGCTCATGTCATCGTGCATAACCAGAGTACTGCTGCTCCCCGCGATGAGCGCGGCCACCTCACCACCCCAGTGAGCATCATTGACCCAAGTGACCGTATGCAGCAGACCACCGGCACTGTGGTGCAACATCGAGATGCTCAGTGGCTGACGTGGCGAGCCAGTTACTCTCAGCAGCACTTCACCTGATTTCCCTAATGTGGGGTTTCCGAGGGACATGTCGTATCCGATAACCAGCGCGGACGCCCCGGTCGGGTCTGAGTGAACCGAGATCATTTCGCTGCTCTGCATCGGTGAGGCCACGCCCTCCGACACGTTGTCAGCATCGAAGGCATGCATTTGCACATGCCCGTATGGATCACGTGAGAGCAGATATCCGCTGCTGGCACTGTTGGCACTTACCGAGATGACATCGCCCTCTGGTCCCTCTGGCCAACTCGGCGTAATATCCGTCAATGTGTCCTCGCCATCCCAACTCGCCAACGCGCCCCTCGTTCCACCCACAATCCATTCATCTCCAATGCGGGAGATGCTCAGTGGAGTGAAACCCTCGGAGGCCACGAGGCTCTGTCCTGAATCATCTAGTGAGCGCAACTCGGTCTCTAGGCCATTTTCCACCAACAGTAACGCCTGTGATCCATCAGAACTCCAAGCGATATCTTCCAGAGACTCTCCTTCTTCGAGCATTCCAACAGCCGCCACTCCAGGAATCACCGAAGCCACCTGTAACCAGGCCGCCCCAATCAGCAGTACAGCGACGAATACACCGAAGTAAAACCACTGATCCTCGCTCTCTTCCTGCAGTAGAAGTCCTAGGCGCGCCAGCAGTGAGGGCCCACTCGGTTCAGACTCGGATTCCG
>CAXEUS010000161.1:0-4115 GCA_963999385.1 uncultured Candidatus Poseidoniales archaeon
AGGTGTACACCGAAGCAGGAATAGTGGTCGGCGGAGCGAACGGGTTGAGCGAATCGTTCGAGTTCAATGGGACTAGCAGCGTGAGTAGGACGTATTCGACACTCACCATCGAGGATCTCGGCCTCGAGAGTGTCGAGGTGGATCTGGGCTGCACCTTCCGCACGAGCATGCGCAAGGCGGGAGACCACACGCTGAGCCTCTCCATCAGCGATGCCAGCGGCGACTCGATCAACTCACTCTCAGGAGATGCGGAGGACGGTGCGACCTGTGCCACCCAAACAATGCATCTCGCCCCAGGGACCTATTCGGTCGACTTCACACTCGACTCCACATTCAGTTCTGCAGAGGAAACCAACGTCACAGTCTACTCTTCTGTGTTCATCAATGCGTTCCAACCACTGTTCCTCGACCCGGACACAGGGATGGCGATTGATCGTAGTACAGCCAACATCGATGACGCTTCACTCATGACTCTAGGGGTGGAGAATCCGACATTGCACAAGAATCCGAAGAGTTTGGATGCCAAATTGACCTACTCTCTGTTCATCCCCTGTCTGGGTGTCGGTGCCATCGTATACGTGACCATGCGCGGCATGGCCCGAGGTTACGAGTATGAGATGAACAAGTGCTACGGATGTGACTTGTGCGACGATGCCTGTCCAGTGCGCATGTTCAACGCAGGTGACAAACTGAACATCATCTACAACACCTGGAACAACGAACACGATGGCGTACCGATGTACTCCTGCTTGACTTGTGGAGCGTGTACGAACGCCTGTCCGCAACTGGTCGACTACGACACTTACGTCGACATTCGACGTAACCTAATCGTGGGTGGCCCGCCGGAGGCGAATATCCCGCACTCCGTCCTCTCAGCGGTTATGATTGCCGAGGCCGAGGAGGAATTCGATGACGACTTCATCTCGGTGGAGGACTATCCGATAGACTCCAACGTCGGCTATTACGGTGGCTGTGTCGACTACTACGACCAGGAGATGATTTTCAGCCACAAGAACCACGGGTCGATGAATCTGGGGGAGACCACCACCGCTGCGTTCACCCTGTTCGAGGAAGCGGATCTGGATGTATCATATCTCGGGCGTGACTTCCTGAAGTGCAGTGGGCACGACCAGAAGTGGCAGGGAATGACCGAGGTGTTCGAGAAGCTTAGAGCGTACAATCAGAAGAAACTCAAGCAAACGGGTATCGACACGCTGGTCACGAGTTGTGCCGAGTGTTTCAGGACATTCTCACTCGATTACGAACTCGACATGAAGGTGATGCACACCACCGAATATCTCATCGAGAACGGCTACGAAGTGGACCTCGCTGTTGATGATGAGACGAAGGTCACATTCCACGACCCCTGTCGGCTTGGACGGCACATGAATCTCTACGAGCCGCCGCGTGACCTTGTCAAGGCAGTCAAGGGCGTGGAGTTGGTGGAGATGGAGCACAACCGCGAGGAGGGTGGTTGCTGTGGTGTGTCAGCGATGCAGTCATGCAACGAAGACAGTCGAATAGTGCGCATCGCCCGCTTTGAGGAGGTGCTGGCGACGGGTGCCGACATGATGCTGACCAGTTGCCCGAAGTGCGTTGCGCACTTCGAATGCCTCAAATTCGAGGGTGATGCGAGATACGATTTCGAGATTCTCGATGTGGTATCCTTCCTAGCTCGTCAGGTCGACGAGAAGAAGGCTGCAGGTCCTGAAGCAATTCAAATCGCCAGTGAGGAAGGGAGTGGCACTTCGGTCGAAGCTAGCAGCTGAATCGCTGCGAGTGAGCAAGCGCAGCATTGAGAATAGGTGACCCCACGCACTAGACTGAGGAGAGCCGATGACATCGCTGGATGAACTGGCCGCGCGGCGCCAAGCCGAGACTGACAGAGTCATGCTGATGATGAATCGGATGCGGACCAAGCAGCGGGAAGAGATTCGGGGTGGAGACGACGTCGTGGCGCACGTCAACGAAGAGGCGTGCATCGGTTGTGACCAGTGTATGATTGTCTGCGACGACAGTGCGATTGAGCTCTATGACGTCCCGAATCGCTCCCCTATCATCGATGTCGAAATCAATCGCAAGGCGCGTGTTCTGCGCGACAACTGCACCGGATGCAGGCTGTGCGTGCTCGCATGTCCGACAAAGGCAATCGTATCGATAGATCGCTGAGGGGGAGTTGCGCTGGCAGAGGAAGAAGATCCGGTTCGATTCGGTGCTGAATTCGGACCCTACCGGTCAAGTCGTACACGGGGTGTCTCGGTATCGACGTTCAAGACGCTGGTATGGATCTCAAATCTCGGTGGGCTGTTCCTGTGTGTCATCGCCCTCGAGATGATGATTGTTCAGCAACGATTCTGGTGGGGACTTGCTGCCGCCATCGCCGGCATAGCCATCGCTCTGTTCCCTTCTAACTACGAAATCACAGGCATGGAGACTCTCGAAGGCTCCGTAGATGATGAAGAACAATCAGAGGACTGAGGGGACTCATTCTCTGAGGTCCGCCATCTCGGAAGCCATTCCCAACAGCGCCAATTCCGCAATCAGGCCATGCCATCCCTGAGCCCTCTGAAGCAGGTTTGCAGCGTCTGTATCGTCTCCGAGGTCCTCCGGAGCATGGAAGCGACTGGAGGGTGAGTTGAGGTTGGACATCACGCCCTTGCGGTCGTTGGTGCGATAGAACCAGGCGCACACCCGTCCACCGACACCATACATGCATGGCTCGACAACCGAGTCGCCCCAGCGAAGTGCAGTCGGCACGCCCTCCTGAAGCAGGAAATCCTCTGCATCTTGCCCACCTTTCCCGTAGGTGAGGCGGTTCAGTCTGCGCTTTGAGAGATTAAGCAACTCGTCGCCCGAACTTATCTCGATGATGCCCAGACCATAGGTTCCCGAGTCGTTCTTCACGAACATCACAGGCTCCCCTTCAATCCCATATTCCGCATACTTCCCTCGAATGAATCCGAAGCATTCGTTCACCTCTGCGGCCAACTCGGTCAAGCAGGTTTCACGTTCAAGGCATTTGGATTCTGAGACCATCCAATGTGTTCCAAGCAACCACGGGTCAATACCGATGATTTCAGCGGCCTTGTCGATCAACGGTTGCACGACGCGGAAATGAGAGGATTTGCGCCGACTGTGCCATCCCATCCCTAGAGGTGGCGTGACGGGGATATCACCGAGTCCAGTCAATGTCCCAGCGGTCAGGTCGTCGTTGAGCAGCAGCAGGTCGGGGGTTGCACCCTCGACAGAGATTCCGCTGCCAGTCTGGAACACTGCTGAGAGTTGGAGTTCGCCCTCGTGGCCTTCGAGTGCTGCGTGTCCGGCGAGTTCAGGTGAGCCGATGGTTACTAGGCGGCCCTTCTGGGCGAGCATCTGTGAGAGAACGCGCAGGTTCTCAACATAGCCAGGATTACGGGTATGACTCTCCGGCCAGATATGGATGTGCTCCGCTTCAGGGTGTTCACGGTCGACCCAAGCGACCAGACACTGCGAAAGGCCACGGCGGTCCCGCTTGCCGACATTGTTGAAGCCTGCTGGAAAGGCGTTAGCGTCCACTGCGGCTACCTTCCAGCCAGCGTCGCGCACGTCGATGGAACCGTAGATTGGTTCGGGCAGTGTAGCTCGATGGCTGGTGAAGAAATCTGCAAGAGCGGAGTTCGCCGCCTCAAGGCGCGGCTGGAATTGGTCGAGCAAATCGGGTCCGCTGAATCCACTCATGCCAACACCTCTCAATCTACGTCCTCGAGCAGGGTCATCAGGTCTTTGCCTTCTCTACCAAGGCCACCGTCCACCAAATGCAGCGATTCGAACAGGCGTAAGCCGATTGCCATGTCTGGTTGCTTTCTGAGTATTCTCTCCAACCTCGGAGTTCTAGAGGCCCATTCCTGTGCGCGGGGCCTCAGTTCGGCCAGCAGTTCGGCGAGCAGGGTTGGTGAGGTTGCTGTCCCTGCAGGAAGTTTCGGACGGCTGACGATGTCTGGTGGAAGGTCGGTCAGTGCTGCGGCGGCGCGCAGGGCCAGTTTCTCATCGCGGCCCCTGACCCGCCAATCCAATGGAAGTGTGTTCGCCATCTTTCGATGGGCAGTGCCAAGAAACGGCACACGCACCTCCAATCC
>CAXEUS010000162.1:0-5447 GCA_963999385.1 uncultured Candidatus Poseidoniales archaeon
TCAGTGAACCAACTCGCTTAATGTAGTCAGCAGGGTGGCCCAACCATGAACAGAACCCCCCGAACAGTGATGCTGGTCCTCACGACCATGCTGCTCGCAGGCTGCCTTGGAATCGTGGATGACTTTGTCCAGGAGTGGGAAGAGCAAGAACAGATCCAGATGAATTGGATACCACCCGAACTGGATCTTGGACATCGCGTCCGCAATTCACCCGTGCTTGACAGGTATGACAGTTGCAGCGCGCTCGAGAACGACTTGCGCGACTCGCTCGCCGAGGAGATGCTCGTCAATCTCGACCAGGCCTCCTACTGGCACTGGTACTCTTGGGGCTGGATGGGTGGTATGGAAGATGACATGCTGATGGAGATGGACGGCGCCCCGGTAGCCGATTCCGCCAACAGCGCAGAGCAGGGAATGGATTCGTCAGCACCACCGAGCAGTTCTGGCGCGGAGCGCTCAGGAGAATACTCAGAAACAAACAACCAGGAACAGGGCGTCGACGAGGCTGACTTCCTGAAGACCGATGGCTATCACATCTACATGATCAACAACGGCAGGTTGGTCATCCTCGGAGTACCCGAGTACGGTCAGGTGACGATGGAGTCGAACATGACTCTCGAAGGCTCCCCGATGCAGATGCTCGTCGCAGGGGACAAACTCGTGATTATCTCCTATGTATCCTACTGGAATCTGGAAGAAAGCGACCCATTGCGTTCTGAACTGATTGTCATGGAGGGTGATTACTGGAACTGGCGCATCTCGAACATGGTCAAATTCACTGTCGTCGACATCAGCAACCGCTCCGCACCGGTCATCGACCGCGAAATCTACCTTGAGGGGTCCTATCAGACCGCCCGATTGGTTGGCCAGACAGTGCGCTCGGTATCGCACGCGTACATGTACATCCCCAATCTGAACTACTACCCCGTGTTGCCCGATGACTACTGGCAGATGGACCACGACGACCCTGCACGCCAAGATGCTTGGAACGACAGCGTGAACGAGACAATCGCATCCAATCTGGATATCATCTACGGACTGAATCTCGATGACTTCTCACCCAAGATGTACGAACGGAACGCCGATGGTGAGATTACTCAGTTGTCCACTGTCAGTGCTGATTGCAGCGAATTCTCAGCGGCCGCAGACTCCGTCGGCCGCGGCTTCACGACCATCATGACGCTCAACCTGTTCGAGGATGAGATCAACTACGAACTGGATCACGTCTCATCGGCGTGGGTCGAGACCTACGCCAGCCAGGACATGCTGGTACTAGCCGAGCCGGCCAACGACTGGTGGTGGTACTGGCGTAACGATGCCTTCGAGGAGGCTACCAACATCCACGTGTTCGACATCTCGGAACTCGGACAGACCACATACATCGCCAGCGGGCGCATCAGTGGCACGGTGAACGACCAGTTCTCATTGTCAGAATACAACGGCGTCATCCGCGTGGCGACCACCGAGGACGTCTGGGGCCGCTGGTGGCTCGAGGACGGAGAGGATTGGGTTGGTCCCACGAACAACGTCTACACGTTGGCGCCCACTGAGTGCCTCATCCCAGAGGGTTGCGAAGGCGACGATGAACTGTTGCAACTTGGACACATTGGTGACATCGCTCCCGGCGAGCGCATCTGGTCGAGCCGCTTCATCGGCGACAAGGGATATCTGGTCACCTTCCGCAACATTGACCCACTGTGGACCATCGACCTCTCCGACCCTACCGACCCGCACATCATGGGCGAGCTCGAAGTCCCGGGGGTGTCCACTTACATTCACCCGCTCGGCGAAGATCACCTACTGACCATCGGAATGGCCGGTGGCGAGGATGGTCTGGGGCTCGACTGGGGGAACACGCAGATCTCACTGTTCAATGTGAGCAACTTCTCAAACCCGACTCTGGCGGACGCGCAGCAACTCTCTCCTGTGGATGAGACTGATGAGAACTACTGGCGCTGGAGTTGGGCATCCTCGGAGGCCACCTACGAACACAAGGCGTTCACCTATTGGGGTCCTGAAGAGAAGTTGGCAGTCCCGCTATCCACATGGCGCTACACCTACGAGGAGAGGGTCATCGATGGAAGGACATTCACATACTCTGGATACGAGTATGTCAGTCAGTTGGTGCTGCTGAATGTCGATGCAGCGAACGACAGCCTGTCGATTCATGGCACAGTCGACCATTCTGACTTCTACAACGATGATGGTCTGAGCCGTTACTGGTATTCAGGAGACACCTCGATTCGCCGCTCGATTTTCATGGGCAATGAGAGCACTGGAACGTTCGTCTACGCATTCTCGTCCGCCGGCGTGACCGTGACTCAGGTGGACAACATGTCGCTGTCCGATTCCGTCGAGTTGCCTGAATTGGAGGACAACTACCCCACTTACCCAGAAGATGACAAGGACGACGTAAGGGCCGATGGGGGCGAAGATTCTAGCGAAGCCGAGGAATCTCCCGACCGCTGAGGATCAACTTGAGACAAGATTGTGAATCAATCAGTCGTCTTCGTCTCTGTCGTCCAAAGGTGAACCGAGCAGTTCTATCTGCATGCGCATCTCATCGAGGCTTTTTCTCATCTCAAATATCTCATCCAACCCATCGACATTCTCCGCACCGCTACCGGTCACACTCACCCCGAGGAAGACAATCATCGCCCCGAGCATCGCCATCACCAGGGCGATCATGTTCGTTCCACTCGCAGCTTCCATCAATCCGAGTTCGGGCAGCAGCAGCCAGACCGCCCCCACCATGAATATCAACAGGCCAACCACGACCTGCCTACTCTTCAGCAGTTCATCCATCATGATGCCGCCACACAGGCCTGCGAAGATGTAGTTTCGGCTAACGACTTCAGCCGAAGCGAAGCGCTTCACCAGTCTCATGTCCACCGACCAGCGACTCTCCGCGCAGCGGGCCATCCGCACGTCGTCGATGCACTGGCACGCCGCCGACGACGGTCAGCACCGGCCAGCCAGTGAGTTCCCTGCCGCGGAACGGGGTCCAGCCCACAGTTGTCCAGGCATCACTGTCCTCGATTACTCGCCGCGTCTCCATGTCAACGAGCACGAGGTCGGCGTCACCACCCTCCTGCAAGTGCCCCTTCCCTTCAATTCCATAGCATTCGGCGGGCCCGGCGCACATCCAGCGCACGACATCGGAGATGGAGCAGCGTCCATCTAGAGCGTGAGTGAGCATGACCGGCAGAGAAGTCTCCACCCCCGGCATCCCGGACGGCGCCTGCGGGTAGCCCAGCCCCTTCTCGTCGAGGGTGTGGGGGGCGTGGTCGGTGGCGATGCAGCAGATGGTGCCGTCGTGGAGCCTGCGCCAGAGAGTTTCCCGGTCATCCGCATAGCGAATAGGGGGGTTCATCTGCAGCCGGGTTCCCTCTTGGCCAACATCCTCGTCGGTGAAAGTCAGATGTTGTGGGCAGACCTCTGTGGTGACCACTTCTCCGGTCCGTCCTGCTAGCCAATCGGCTTCCACTCCACTGGTCAGATGTAGCACGTGCAATCGATGATTAGAGTCCACTGCCATTCCTACGGCTTGCTGTGTCGCCAACAGCGCCGCTTCCGCATCGCGATGTTCCGCGTGCGCGAGGACGTCAGTGCGTTCCGAGAATTGAGCCGCCCGCGATTGCAGCCTCTCTTGGTCCTCAGCGTGTACCGCGATGATGCCCGCAGTTCCCTCGAAGATACGCCTCTGCGCTTCCTCCTTGTCGACCAGCAGGTCGCCCGTACTGCTTCCCATGAAGATCTTGATTCCACAGATTCCGGGATGCGAGATGGGTGAATCAGGTGTTCCTACCGCTTCCTGCAGGGAAGCGAGATTGTCAGGAGTCGCCCCGATGAAGAATCCGTGATGAGCGACCGAGGTTCGCGCTGCTGCATCCAGTTTGGCGCGCATCCCATCTAGAGAAGTAGCAGCTGGAATGTTGTTCGGCATGTCGAGATAGGCGGTCACCCCTCCAGCCACAGCCGCACGCGCACCACTGGACAAGGTCTCCTTTTGCGGTTGGCCTGGTTCGCGGAAGTGCACCTGTGGGTCGATAGCGCCTGGAATCAGGTGCAGCCCCTCAGCGTCGATTACCGTCTCGCCAGAGCGAGGCTCGAGCCCTCCTCCGACCGCCACAGTCTCAATCGAACCAGTCGTAACTCGCACATCACCAGCAGTTACGCGGCCATCTGGAAGCACCATCTCCGCACCGCGGATGAGCATGCCCACATCGACCATCGTCGCCCTCCCCATACAGGTCGGGCGCTGGACCCATTGATGATTGCTCCTGCCGCTAGTCGGGATAGCGCCTGGTGGATTTGAACCACCGGTCTCCGGGTTATGAGCCCGACGAGATGACCTGACTACTCCAAAGCGCTGCCTGCGGCGAACGGCTCGCCCTATTTGAAGGCCATCGAACAGCCCTCGGAATGGCCGATTCCTTCAGCCCGGACCCGTTGCCTTTTTCGGGTACCGAATCCCACAATCGTATTGATGCCTGCACGCCGTCAGCCCTCGCTCCTACTTGCGCTGCTGCTCTGCACGTCAGCCATGGCAGGGTGTTTGTTCGGGGAAGATGAGGATAATCCCGGCCCCGTGAATCTCGTCTGGACGGTGGATGGGACCAGTGGGACAGTGCATCACATGATGGTCCCTAACTCGAACAACCAGACACAGGAGATTATGCAAGCGACCTTCGAATTCGACTTCAATGAGACACACAGCGAGGGTGGTGATGTCACCGAGTTCTTCGTCATCCCAGGGGATGGATCTCCCGCGGTGGTGGTGGATGCCAGTTCAGAATCGGTAGTGAGTGTGGGTTACGACAGCCATGGAATATTCCGTGCCACCGTGGGCGCCAACGATTCCGAGGGTAATTCGGCCACCGGTGAAGTGCTGCTACGCGTGGAGTACATGCTCCACTACAACAACACGCAGGCGACCGGCGACCCCAACCCGGTGTGGTTCGAACTTACCGGAGGTTCAGAGGAGGCATCGCCCGCACGCGTGGATGTTTCCAGCCACGTGGTCAATCCACCGGGATTCACAATATTCGGTGGGCCTTCAACAGTGACATGGACGGTGCATGACGGCGAGGATGCTGAGGTCGATACACAGACTTTGGAGGTCGCCGACGGCGCTGAGGGGGATTACGAATTCTTCCGTACCAGCCCTGAGGCAGGTGGATGGCGATTGGAGATTGATGTGGACGGGGACAACATCGAGACCTACTCGGACGTGTACATCATCTACGATCATCTGGAGACACCCGCCGAGGATGTAGCGCCAGAGTGAATGACAAGTGAAAGTGAAGAACGAGGCACGGCGGCTCTGTTCAGATTGCCGTTCACTTTCAACTAGCAGGTAACCCCTAGTCTGCTGTTCAAATACCGCCGTTGATGAACGAACATCGGTAAGAGCCACAGGAGACAATGATATGACAGCGAAGAAA
>CAXEUS010000163.1:0-6367 GCA_963999385.1 uncultured Candidatus Poseidoniales archaeon
CCGAACATATCTCGACCGCTCAGAGCATCCTCACCGAGTCCGAATGGGGACTGATGCAATGCCCACTCGACGTCCCGCTCATCCAGTTCGGCCGCCAAGTGCGCCGCCCCCGCCGCTGGTTCCACACCTGCTCGGGTGAGCATGCGGCCATCCTCAGGGCGCTGCGCAATATGGGCATCAATCGCGCCGGCTACACCCTCCCCCAATCGGACTGGTTCCCGCTCTACCTCGACGTTCTGCGCCGCTTCCTCGTCAAGCCTGACTGGGAGCCTGTGCGTGTCAGCAAGGATGGTTGCGGGCTGCCGACGGTCAGTAACACGGTGAATGAACTCGCTGTGCTGTTCGCTGGACTCGTCGCCACCAAGGACCAGGATTGGATTTGGGAGGCGATGCAGCGCCACCCCGACCTCGTCGGCGGCTTCAACCGACTCGATTCGACCATACTCAAGGCTGGTGAAGGATGCGTCCTCGCCAAGGAGGGCGCTGACGGTCTGCTCGGACTCGCAATCGTCCATCCCGACTATCCAAACGGACTTGGAATCGTGGTCAAGATTGCCCACGGCTGGAACTCACAGGCTACGTGGTACGTAGCGCGCGCGGTGCTCGGCGTGCTGGGAATAGAACTCAGAAATCCCTACCCCCTCCACCGGCAGAAGGCGTTCATCGTTCCCGGAGTGGTTCCCGAGGACCGGCTGGACATGTTGGAGCAGGTCGTCACCTGGGACGAATGGGATCCGGACAGCGACCGCTGGTACTACGACTGGCAGCAGTATTCCTCGCAGATGAGCAAGGAGAGCCCGCACCAAGAGGAGGGCCTGCATGAGTGACGACGCACCTGAACTGTTGAACTTCATCGACGGCGAGTTTCACTCATCCTCTTGTGGCCACTGGATAGACGATCACGCACCGGCCTCAGGGAGACTCATTGCCAGAATCGCCTGTTCAGACGCCAGCGACGTAGACACCGCGGTAGCAGCCGCTAAATCCGCACTGCCCGAATGGTCCGCACTCTCTCACGAGCAACGAGCGGCATGGCTCGACAAAATCGCAGATGCACTGGAGGCGCGTGCAGAGAACATCGCCGAACTGGAATCTCTAGACACCGGTAAACCAATCTCGCTGGCGCGGGAAGTGGATGCCAAACGGAGTGTGAGCAACTTCCGCTTCTTCGCTGAGCAAGTGCGCGAATTCACGGCTGAGACATTTGAGATGTCCGACGCCACCAATCGAGTCGTCTACAAACCGGTAGGTGTGGCCGGGCTCATCACCCCGTGGAACCTGCCGCTCTACCTGCTCTCATGGAAGGTCGCTCCTGCGCTCGGTATGGGAAACACCGTGGTGTGCAAACCGAGTGAACTGACTCCACTAACGGCCAACCTTCTGGCCGAGGTGATTGCCGAGGCCGGCCTTCCCGACGGTGTGTTCAACCTCGTGCACGGAACTGGTGAACACGCAGGCGCACCACTCGTCGCTCACGAAGATGTACGACTCATCTCTTTCACCGGGGGTACGGACACAGGAGCGAAGGTGGCCGCAAGCGCGGCAGCCGGATTCAAGAAACTCTCACTGGAACTCGGCGGCAAGAACTCGACAATTGTGTTCGCCGACGCCGACATGGAATCAACAATTCCAGGAGTAGTGCGCGCCAGCTTCCTCAACCAAGGACAAATCTGCCTGTGCGGCAGCCGCATCCTCGTCGAGCGCAGCATCTACGACGACTTCCGCGAGCAGTTCCTGAATGCGGTCGAGAACATGACGGTGGGCGACCCATCAGACTCGGACACCGAACTCGGGGCACTCATCTCAGCTGAACACCGCGACAAGGTGGCCAGTTACATCGAACTGGCTCAGGAGGAGGGCGGAACAATCGTCAGCGGTGGCGGCGCCCCAGAAGGAATACCCAAGGAGTTCGAGAATGGCAACTGGCTCGCACCGACCGTGGTTGACGGACTCGCCAGCGACAGCCGCTGCTCCACCGAGGAGATCTTCGGACCGGTGGTCACCCTGCACCCGTTCGATACAGAACAGGAGGCAATCGACATCGCCAACGGCACGCGCTATGGACTCGCCGGCAGCGTATGGACATCCGACCTCGAGAAAGGTCAGCGAGTGGCTGAAGGAATCGACACCGGCATGGTGTGGGTCAACTGCTGGCTGCATCGCGACCTGCGCGTTCCCTTTGGCGGCGTCAAGGACTCCGGAGTCGGCCGCGAGGGAGGCCGCTGGAGTCTGGGCTTCTTCTCGGAAGCGATGAACGTCTGCGTCAAGAACGACTGAACTGGACCTTGCCCCTATTGGGGCAATCATCAAGGAGGAATCGCTCGGCGGGGGGCCATGGCAAGCCCGTACTGGGTCATGATGGGGATGATTCTCCTCCTCACCCCGCTCATCTGCTGGGTGTTCACGCTGCACCGAAAGGAACTGCGCACGCCACTCGGAAAAGTCGGGCAGATGATCCACGACCAACGCTACTACCTTCACGTGATGGGATACGTCGTAATCATTGTCTGGAAGGGCTTGACTGACAAGTTGAACGAGCCGATCAAGGCACAGACTGGCCACTGGACTGACTTGGTCTACGCTTTCGAGGGTGAGCCGACTCTATGGGTGCAACAGACATTCCAGAATGCGGGCTTGACGAGTGTGCTCAACTTCCACTATCTGTTCATCTACCTCTTCCTGATCTATGTCACCACAGTTTACTACGCCTACACTGGTGAGCGAGACCTCACCGACAAAGTGACTCTGAATTACCTGCTAATCTACGCCATCGCCGTCCCTTACTATCTGTTCCTCAATGTCGAGGTGACCTCATCCTGGATTCCCGGAATGAAGGCGCTGCTCTACCATGACGGCCTCTACTCAGTGTTCTACGTGAGTCATGACCCGCTGGACAACGCTGTGCCATCGTTGCATGTCGCCATACCGTTCGGAATCCTGCTGCTGAATTGGCTGCACTGCAAGGAGAAGGGCATCCGAATGCGTGACTGGGACCATTGGCGCTACCACGCGTTCATCCTAGCTAACACCATGCTGTTCTGTTTCACCATCCTCTACCTAGGCATCCACTGGATCGTCGACATCCCACTTGGGATGCTAGTCGGAGCAATCGGGGCGATGTTCATCCACCAGGTTCATCCGCGGCTGCGCAACGGTCACGGCGGCGTGTTCGCAGGTTTCACCGGGAAGAAGTGGACACAACACATCGTCGTCGAAGGCGTCGTGACCGTGCTGCTGGTGCTCATCTTGGCATCGGCGGTGAACTATCAGGAGGAGCGGGTCGACGAGCGGGTATCTTTCAGACTCGGCCCGGGTGATGTCACCTACGAGATCATCCAACCGATCCAGCAAGGTGAAACGGTCGATGTGGTGGTGACCAACCTCGACGAACAGGAGAATCTGCATCTGCTGCTGGTCATCTCGGAGGAGGCAGTGCCAGCGATGGCGAATGGCACGATTGATTTCGATTCGCTGATGGAGGTCAATCGGGCGCGCATCATCTACGATGACCAAGTCTACACTGGCATGGGGAATTATCTGCAGGTCGCACCCAACGGAACCGCTCATCTGGAGGTCGATCAGGCGAAGATGTGGCACTTGCTAGTCATGCGTAATCCAGCAGAGAGCGGAGATGCACTAGAGGTGCGCATTGTCAACGACTATCATCAGGATGTACTCGGTAAGGCGTTCATGCTCAGCATCCCATCGCTGTGGATTACCGGATTCGTAGTACATCGTTTCTGGCGGTTGAAGCAGTCAGGAATGCCACTCACGAGTTCTCTGCCCTCTCACCTCTGGCCGGGGAACGGCAACGACTCCGAAGAGTGAGACTCCGATTTTGTCGCTCACAGAACGAAGTAAGCTGAGACGTATCCGAACAACAGACCGACCAGCGCCCCCAGCCCCATCCAGATTCCAAGGCGCTCCGGCTCCATCTTATGCTCTCCCCAGAGTGTTGTTGCCCCAATCCATCCGATCAGGTAAGCGAACATGCAGCAGAGGACGCCGAGTTGCAGAATTGAGCCGATGATGATCGTGGGGATGGCTGTCTTGAGTACACGATTCCGAACATGTGGTGTAAACGGCATCAGTAGGGAGAGTAACGCTCCGATAATCAGCAGCAGGAACGCTCCGAACAGCAATCTTGCACCGTCACCGGAAAGGGTACCTTCCTCCATCCCAGTAGGTAGGTAGGGTAACGTGTTCCAGAGATTGATGCCCGCCAGCGCGCACATCGCTCCAAGAATCGCTGGCGCGACCACGGGCCACCACTTTCCTGAGACATCGACCCGCTCAACCACTCAATCACCAGCGGTCGGCTCGTGGCACCCGTCCAATACGCTTGCTGTCGACGCGCGAAGGCTCATGTGGGTCCGTCGAGTGCGTGGAGGTGATGGCGAGAGGAGAGATAGTCCTAGGCTGCTTGGCTCCGCATCCTCCACACCTCGTCTATGCTGAGAACCCGGAGCAGAACGAGCCGGTCTCTGAAGGTGGTTGGGAGACACTGCGCTGGGGATATCAGCGACTAGCGCGCAAACTGAAGAACATCGACTACGACACCATCGTCATCTTCACGCCGCACTGGCAGACGTACATCGGCACCCACTTCCTCGGCTTGCCGAACTTCAAGTCCCTGTCCGTCGACCCAATCTTCCCCAATCTGTTCCGTTACCACTACGACCTAAACGTCGATGTCGAACTCTCCGAAGCGATGCGCGATGCTGCATCTGAGGCAGGCATCATCACCAAGATGATGCGGAATCCAGACTTTCGCGTCGACTACGGCACAATCACCTCGTGCCATCTCTTGAATCCGGACTGGGACAAGCAGATTGTCACCATCAGCAGCAATCGCAACCGCCACTACTACTCAGTCGAGGTGATGAACGAACAGGCGACAGCGTTGGGCGAAGCATGCGCACGTGCCGTTGAACAGAGTGGAAAGAAGGTCGTCCTGGTGGCGAGCCACAGTCTGAGTCACCGGCATTTCGTCGAGGAGGCGCCTCTCCCCGAGGACATGAGTCGCGAGCACATCTACAACCACAGCCAGTATGTCTGGGACATGAAGATGGTCGATTTGATGCGCGCTGGAAACATGCGCGAGGTAATCGACCTGATGCCCGAATTCACCGAGCAGACGATGGCCGAGACCGAGGGTGGCGGCCTCACCTGGATGATGGCCGCCATGGGTCATCCAGATTACTGCGCTGAGATCTACGGATACCAGAGCGTCATCGGAACTGGCAACGTCATCGCTTCCTGGGACCCGAATGCAGAAACCCGCGAGGTGGTCCTGTGAGCGAGGGTCCAGTCCTGTTCGGGGTGCATGTCCCGCCACATCCTCAACCGCTGCTGGCGCCCGAACAGAATGAGGGATGGGGAAAACTGCGCGCTGCGTTCGACCACTGCCGAGAGCAAATCGAGTTGAGCGGCGCAGACATTCTGCTGGTCTACTCGACCACCTGGCCATCGATTATCGGCCACCAGATTCAAGCGCACCCGGAGCCCGAATGGGTGCACGTCGACGACGACTTCCACTTTCTGGGCAGCATGCCCTACAAGTTCAGCATGGATGTGGAGTTCGCTGAAGGCTACCGAGATGCCGCACAAGCGAGGGGGCTGCATGCTAGAACGGTCGCTTACGACGGCTTCCCTATCGACACCGGCTCGGTGGTTGCACTCAGCCTACTGAATCCGAATAACCGCATTCCGGCATGCATCGTGTCGAGTAACATGTACTCCAATCGGTCCGAGACAATCGTGCTCGGCAAGGCGGCGCGCGACACCTTGGAGGCACAGGGGAAGAAGGCGGTGGTGGTAATCGTCTCGAGCCTGTCGAACCGCATGTTCACCGAGCATATCGATCCGAGCGATGACCGGATACACAGTCAGAAGGACGACGATTGGAATCGCAAGATGCTCGAATTCTTCGCGGATGGCAGGCTGGAGGACATCAGTCAGTTGAGTCGGGAGATTCACGGACAAATCAGGGTATCAAAGGTAGTCGCCTACAAGCCAGCCTGGTGGATGGCGGCTGTGATGGGGCAGCACAACAACTACGCAGGACAGGTACACGCATACGAAGCACTGCACGGAGCAGGTGGGGCGGTCATCTCACTCGTTCCCACCAGCCACTCGATTGGCGACAAAGAATTTGATGAGGACGATGTCGAGTTCTACCGCGGGGACCGGGACGTACTCACCAAGGGGATGATTTGAATGACGAATGACGAAGTTGACGGCCCAATCATCTCAGAGGATGCGCCCGAACCGGTTGGAGCCTATGCGCACGCATTCCGGGTAGGGCAGACGATTTACGTCTCCGGCACCGGACCACGAGACCCTACCACCAACGAGATTCCCGGAG
>CAXEUS010000164.1:0-2267 GCA_963999385.1 uncultured Candidatus Poseidoniales archaeon
GGAATCAGCCAGCACCATCCCCAGCATTCCTGCGCTGAACAGCACGAATTCGGCGTAGAAGCGGTGGTTGCGGTCTTCGTTGATCGGATCGGTGTTCATGTAACCGAGACTGAACCAGCAGATGAGGAAGCACAGGAAGGAGGCTACGAACAACAACATCAGCGATACTGAATCAACCCAGATACCGACACCTAGTGCGGTCTCCTGCTGCATCGTCACCCAAGTACCATCAGCCGTCTGCCCGAGAACATCGAAACTAATCCAGTTGAACAGACTCCACCTCAGTGCATCGCCGTCACCGGTTCCTTCGGTGAAGAACTGGATAGCGAGCCAGACTGAGAGCGAGAGTGCGATGGCGAGGCCGCCGATGGCAATCATGCCACCTTCCTTGAAGCGCTCCTTCCACCAATCCTCCTTGTTGTATACATGCCCGAGAATGAGGATGATGGGGAATATCAGCAATGGGATAACGGGTATCAGGAACGCTGACTCGAGTGCATCGAACGGTGAACCGCGAGCGTACTCCCCACCGTAGATGCGCATGACCGGGAACAGCAGCAGCAACCCGATGGGAATGAGGAACTTCAACTCCGAATTCTTCGAGTCTGCCATTCATTTCCCTCCTAGTGTTTGAGCGTGGTAATATCGTCGAGTGAAATCGACTCGTGCTCTCCGTAGAGCGACAGGAAGATGGCGAGTCCGACCGCCACCTCGGCTGCGGCGATACCGATGGCGATGGCGGTGAACACCCACCCGGTGACGTCACCGTGGTGCAGTGCCCCGGCGACAAAGTTGAGGTTGACCGCATTGAGCATGATTTCGACGCACATCAGCACGATGATGGCGTTCGCCCGCGTGAACACACCCACCAGTCCTATGCAGAACAGAATGGCTCCCAAACCAGCGAGGTATTCTGCGGGAATCATTCGTTGTCCTCCTGTTGCTCCCAGAGAAGATTCTCCAGCCTCTCATCACGAATCAGATAGGATGCACCGACCATCGCCATCGCCAGCAGAACTCCAAGGATGATTACCGGTACCGACCAGTCGGTCAGCAGTTCAGTGGCCAAGTTAGACGAACTCAGTTCCGAGAGATCACTCTCTCCTTCATCCCACATCGAGTGACCCATTATCGACAGCAGCAGAAATCCGCACAATGCACCGATGCAGATACGGGCCAACGTTCCGAGCATCCTCATTTGAAATCCTCCTCCTGAATCTGTCTGCGGGTGAGCATCACTCCGAACAGCACGACCAGCAGCACACTGCCGAGATAGACGAGAATCTGTATCGCTGCTAGCAGTTCAGCACCTGTGAGCAGGAACACCCCTGCGACTGCAAGGAAGCAGAAGATTAGGTAGAGCATTGAGTGGGCGACCCGCTTGGCATAGACGGTTCCGAACGCACCAACGATTGCAAGCAGCGCCAGCAAAGCGAATGCGAACTCTTCGAGCAAGGTAGCGGGCATCTCTCACGCCTCCGCCTCTTCCTTCGATTGTGCTGCCTTCGCTGCCTTCTTCTCCCGCTTTCCGCGCTCCTGCGCGGCTCGCTTCACCAGTTCAGCATCAACACGCTCTCGATGTACCGATGGCAGCACCCGAGTACGTGGCGCGTCCAGCCAGAGATCCTGACGACTGTAACCTGACATGCCATCGTATTCGTTGGTCATGAAGAATGACTCGAATGGACAGGCCTCCATACACAGCCCGCAGAACATGCAGCGACCGTTGTCGATTCTTCCCGAGACTATGTCCTCCTCGGCAGGTTGTAGGTCAGCTAGTGGAACCTCATCGACTCCGCCCGCTTCCCAGCGCACGGTCGCCAAATCTCCGTCAAGTTGTATCAGATCCCCGAAATCATACTGCTGCGGTGCCTCGGTGTGTTCGATGACCAGATTGAACTCATCAATCTCCTCGAATTCTTCCTTCTTGCGCGCTACCAGCCCACCTTCCTCGATTTCGTTGCCGTATCCGTGCCATTCGTGGTCCTCGTCAGTGGTGTCGAGTACGTTGACTCGCTTCTCGGTCGTCATGTGCACGCAGCCGTTAGGACAAGCGCGAATACACAGTTTGCAAGCCGTGCAGGTCTCCCAAATGACCCCGATTCGGCCGTTGTAGTTGCCTGGAACGAACAGCCACGGTTCCAGTTCTTCGAGGCGCTCGTAAGGATACATCACCGTGAGTGGGCGGTCGATATAGGGGACAAGCTCGCTAGTCTCTCTATCGCCGGCGTAGATCTTGCCGACACTCGGGTGGTTCTCGCCCAGAC
>CAXEUS010000165.1:0-10486 GCA_963999385.1 uncultured Candidatus Poseidoniales archaeon
GGCGATGCCACGTTTGAGGAGCGTGTTCAGGACATTCAGGACAACATCGAAACCAGTGTGCGCAAACTTGGGAGAGGTTCGTGGGCAAGGATTCTCCGAATGGCACGCAAGCCTACCAAGTTGGAGTTCCGTCAGACTGTCTGGGTGTGCAGCATAGGGATGCTCGTTCTCGGGTTCATCGGCTTCGTCATTCTGGTGGCGATGGACACAGTGTTACCCAAGTTCTTCGTCTGGGTTACTGGTTGAAGTTACTCTCTGAGGTGAACAACATGACTGATGGATTCATTGCCTTCGTACGACATACAGACAGCATACTACTGCTGAAGCGATCAGAGTCGGTCCCCGACTTCCCTAGTTGCTGGGATGGAGTATTCGGACTGGGAGATGTCAGTGACATCGGTCATGTGGCCACTTGCGTTGAGGATGCCACTGGTATTCCAATTTCGGCGCTGACTCACGTGCGCACCGGTACTGATTGCGGCATTGAATTTGGTAACCGGCTGAATGACATCACTCCAGTGTTGTTCGATTCAGAGATTGGTGAGGTTACAGTAGGTTCGATTTACGACGATGCCCTCTGGCTCGATCCCGGATACCTCACCAAGATTAGTCCTGATGAGATGCCTGGTTCGGATGAGGTGAGTGTGATGCAGGCACGTCCGGTAGTATCGCAACTAGGTGATATGTACGGCGATGTTGCTTCGTTCCTATACATGCTCAAGACCACAATCGGTCAAGAGCAGAAGATAGCTCAGGAGATTCGCGCTCGGCTTTCAGGAACTGGCTCGTTGCAAGACGTTCAAGGTGAGATTTTCAGCGTACTCCACCCGCACACGATGCGCGGATACGTGTTCGTTGAGGCGAGCGCCAAGCATCACGTGGAGAAGGTCATCGGTCGTGCCGGTGGTGTGACTACACCAATGAAGGGATGCTCCAAGGTACTCGATGGCGAAGCTTCGCTAGTTGTCGTAACGAATTATCTGGAACCGAAGTCTGCCACGGCAGGCATCGAGGTTGGATGCATCGTTGAGATTCGCTCGGGTCAGTTCCGCGGCAACCGCGCACGAGTCACGGTCGTCTCCGAAGGCAAGGAAGAAGTGACTGTAGAATTGTTCGAAGCGGTGGTGCCCATTCCAATCACGATGAGAGCGGATATCGTGCGTGTAGTCGAGCGAGTAGACGATTGATTTTAGCCTCAAGTGGGGCTCTTGAATGTGCTTCCAGCAGTTGGGAACCATTACGATGGAAGTAAGTTCTCGGCCCTACATGCGCAGCAGGGCGATGGGACTGGCGCTGCTGTTGGTAATCTCTACACTTGGGATGTTGCTGATACAGCATCCGGTTCAATCAGAGCTCGAAGATGAGCCTGTGATGGAACAAGCAGCCCCGGTGACATGGACGATGTCCGACGGACCTCTTTCCACAGGCGGTTGGTCAACTGGGATGTGGCAACCGGGAACCAATGGGGCGATGTGGAACCTCGATTTCAGTCCGAACGGACAACTGCTCGCCGCGGTGGACTTGAACGACCATCGTCTGCACGTGTGGAACATCAGCGATGGGCGCACTCTGCTTTGGATTGGGCATACAAACGCGCTGGTCGATGTCATCTTCCTCTCCGATACCTGGGTACTCGTCGCAGACATCGAAGAGAATTGGTTCTCCTATCAGGTGATTGATCAAGGCGCCCGTCCCGCCTCTTCCACGTTGATGCGTTCCGGTTCGTGGACAGGTGGCATGTCTGGCCAGTACGACGGCAACCTGTGGGGTATGGACATCTCTGACGACCGCTCGCGCGTCGTGTTCTGTGGCTTCATTGACGACCCGAACATAGGTGGTGAGGTCGTCGTTGCTGATACAACTCACTTCACTGCAGGTAGTTCAGCCAACTCTGGCTCCTTGTTCGTCACCTCATGGCCCACTGACTGCTCCTTCTCTCCCAACGGTTCCGTGATTGCGGCCACAGGGCGCCATTATGATTCCACGCAGGGCTTCAATCGAGATGTGGTCTACGGCATCAATGCCGGCAATATGTCGTTGTACTGGACGCGCAACGTCGCTGGCTCGGAGGCAAACGCGTGGGCGATTGACTGGGAGCCGAACGGCAATGCCTACACTGTCGGCTGGACGAGGCCGTCTGCGTCTGAGGGAGTCATCAGTAACTTCAACCATATCGATGGCGGAGTATTTTGGTACAATACCCTGCTTCAAGATGTAAGCGACCTGGAGTGGATGCCTGGAGGCGGTTATATCGGCGTCGGGCTGCATGACCCCGGTCGGATGATGCTCATCGACAGTTCCGGGTTGATTCAGACGGACGTCGGCTGGCATTCGACTGTTGTCGGCACCAACGGAACTCATGCTGACATACTCGCCATCGCTGCTGATTCTCAGGACACTCGGTTGGCAACTTCCGGGCGCGACGGAGCCATCGAGGTGTGGACCGTCGATTCCCAGAAGTTCGAACTGCGAATAGCCAACCGTTTCGGCACCTCGCTGACGCGAGAGATAGCCATGCAACCTATGTCCGACCTCTTCGCTTCGGCCGACTCATCGGGCGTCAGCACCTTGCGCGACTCTCGTAGCGGCGCCATCATCAACCAGTGCTTTCATCCCAGTTTCGGTCAGAATACTCCAGTGATACCGTTCACCAAGAGTGTCTCTTGGGGGCAGACTTTCTGGGCGGTGGGATTCAGTGATGGCATGGTGGTCGGCTGCGATTTGATGAGCGGTAAACCAATCTGGCAGTACGACATCACTCAGCATCATACCTTCGGGGTCTTCGGTAGAGTTTCCATCCATCCGGGTGGCCAGTATGCGGCTATTTCGTGGGGTGAGAACTCTAGTGACACGACCAGCGACGGACGGGTTGCAATCATCGACTTCCTCGCCGGCTCGGTAATCAAGGAGTGGTCTTACTCTGATGTTCACTGGGCGGTATCTTTCAACAATCTAGGCACTCGGCTTGCCTCAGCGGATCAAACCGGTGGTGTGCGCCTATGGAACACCAGTGATGTCGACCCCGTTAACTGGTTAGACGCTGGAATCGTGTACAGCCACGGTAACTACACCGGTGTTGTTGAGTGGGCGAATGGAATTGACATGCTGGTCACAGCAGGATGGGACCGTGCCGTGAAGATCTACGATGTTCAGAGTGCACAGGTGGTTAACCAAGGGACGCTGCTTGGAGAGGCATTCGGAGCACTGTTGCTCATTCAGAACGGGATGCTTGTCGTTGCGACCGGTAATGCGGGGAACTCAGCGACGGGACAAGTGGAGATTTTCAACATCACACAGTCAGCCGCGCGCGATACGTCGTATGCCACAGTGAACTTGCCCAGAGGACTAGATCAGAGGTCAGTCGATGGTCACCTAGTGGTCGTGAATAATACCGGGTCGGTAGTGGTCATCAGGCCAGATAGGGACGGCGATGGTTGGCCGGACGGTTCCGATGAATTTCCCGATGACCCTACGCAGCATGCAGATTTCGATAGTGACGGCTGGGGAGATAACACAACCAGTCCCACTGGTGATAGTTGCCCACAGGATTGGGGTAACAGTTCACAAGATCGCTTCGGATGTCTTGATTCAGATGGTGATGGCTATTCCAACCCTGATACAAATTGGTTAGCACATCCGACCGGTGCAGCCGACGCGTTCGTCAGTGACAGTGCACAATGGCACGATACAGATGGTGATGGACACGGTGACAACTACACCTACGCCATATCCGAGGGTTCTGGGTTGCGAACTGCCGAGTCTGGGGATGCATTACCCAATGATGCAACACAGTGGCGGGACAACGATGGTGACGGATGTGGTGACAACTACAGTTACAATCTGGATGCCGGCAATCGCATCAATGAGAACGGGGACGCCTTCTCCACTGATTCGACGCAGTGCAACGACTTCGACGGAGATGGCTACGGTGACAACTACACCTACACCATCTCTCAAGGTTCCGGACTGAGGGTTGAGAACGGGGACGCGTTCTCACTTGACAATCTTGCTTGGTCCGACCTTGATGGTGATGGATGCCCAACAGCTTCAGCTACGGGACTCAGAATCGATTTCTACCCAGGGGACCCTGACTATTGTGATGAGATTGCTTCGTTCGTTCTCCCAGTTGGACTTGAATTGAATGCGCTTGGCGAACAGTCGAATTGGAGAATATGGGTGAACTGGACAACCACCTCTTTGGCTACAGACAACATCGAACTGTACGGCCAGTCGGTGACTGACTCGGAGGGAGTAGAATCGGTTACAGGAAACACCCTCGATGCTACTTCACCGTTGCAGTTCTGGAGCAGTTCTGTTGATCTTGAGGGTCCATTGGCCGAAACGTGGACCATCCCCCGCGGGACAAACCCGCAGGAGACATCACTCACCCTGCGCTTGACCGTAAAGTCGGACCAAGGGGAATCACTTGAGCAGTGGTTGAACGTCACCCACACAGTACCACCTCCAGATGAGGTGGAGAACCCGAATCCCGACCCTGGCTCCGACCCGAATTCGAACCCGGAACAGAATCCCAATCAGAATGGTGAGGGCACATCCAACACGACTGGGGGCAACGAAGGTGAGGCCGCTGGTGGTGATGGACCGCCGTTGGGGATGCTTGGAATTATTGTGGGAGTACTGCTACTGATTGGAGGGGTTGTCGTTTTCATGATGCGGAGCAAGACGAAATCAGGTATGTCGGCTGGCGTACAGATAGTTGATCAGACTCCGTTCGCACCTCCACAAATTCCCGCCGATCCTGTAGTCCATCCGCCATGCAAGGACTGTGGCGGATTCTTGCAGGAGATGACGCACGACGGTAACCGCTGGACGTGGTGCCCTTCTTGCCGTGCTTGGCAGGATTATCTTGGAAAGGCCTGAGCGTCTTCACTAGGCAGAAGTCAAGCCCCACCAGCTGAGTAGGTGTGGTAGTCGACCACCGGCTCTAGTTTCTCGACCGCCGCGGCCAACGCGGCATCGGCCGCTTGCTCACCGGTGGCTATTGCTTCCATCTGCCGTCTTAGTTCGTCTGCCCGTCCCTTGAGCGCTACCGCCTCGGATGCGGGGAGTCGAAGTGCCGGGTCAAGCCAGCGATTCAAGTCGGTGACAAGCAGTTCTGCTGGATGCACCGCTTCGCCTTCAGGACAGAGTAGGAATTCCCCCCCTCGGCGATTCACAGGTCCAATCTGTCCGAGTACGGTATCAAGTCTGCGAGCAGCCTTTCGAGCGCCGCGTAGATGACCCTTGATTCGTTCGTGCGCCTCAAGTTGGCGAACTAACGCTTCCAAGTTGTTCGGAGCACGCTTGGCAGCTGAACGGAATGCTGACACTGCGCTGCGTAGTTTTCCCAATTCAACCAGAACTCGGCCACGCTGTACCTCGTCTCCGGCGCGAATTGACTTTTGCAGTTCTCGCGCTTCATCGCGCATCCCTGCCTTGGTGAGTTGCTGTGCCAATCGCCGGCGTTCCCCCTTCAGTTTTCCAGAGGCGGCCAGACTCAACTTCCACTTCTGGCGCAGTTCGTAGATTGAGGCGAGATCGCGTAGTCCATCCACTAGCGTGCGTTGTAGTTGCAAATCACGCTTCTTTCTAGCCAGCAGCATTTCGCTCAGTTCCTGAGCCATCACCTCGGCGATTTCCAACCGTCCATCACTGACGTAGCGACGATACTGCTCGACCACTTTTACTGGGTCCTCCATGCCGAACAGCGCACTCCCTCCAAAGGTCTCAGACCACAGGAGTGAGATTACCGCTCCGGTGTCTTGGAAGAGTTAGGAGTTCAACTCTTCTTGCGCTTGATAGCGCGACGTGACCCTTTCTTCCCACGCTTCTTGGGCTTTTTCTTGCTCGCGGGCTCGTCTTCGTCGCCCCACTCATCGTCTTCGTCATCCGAGTCGTCGTCCTCGTCGTCATCCTTGGCGTCGTCCTTGTCTTTCTTCTTCTTCGACTTTTTACGGCGCTTCACTTTGTCCTCCTCCTTGGCGAATGGGTCTTCCTCTTTGTCATCGAGCGCCTTGCTGTCCTCTAGGTCTCGTTCGGGTGCCGCGTCGAGACTACCGCCCGAATCGGCCGCTCCCGAGGAATCTCCGCTGCCCATGAACTCCATCATCCAATCGTCCTCCTCGCCAAACTCACCTTCCTCGTCTTTTCGGGCCTTACGTCGCGGGTCCTGAGTGGCGAGTACACCCATCATGAGGGCGAATAACAGCATGAGAACGTTGAACGCGGCGAGCATGATGATGATGATGTACGGCGGGTCCTGGAGTGTAAGCATCACCTCTTCCTCCGCATCGACTCCCGCAATAGGGTCGTTACTACTGGCGCAGATGGTGAACCCACTCATGTTCTCATAGCAGTGGTCGACGTAGAAGATGGTCTGCGCGATTCGCTCGTTCCCAGCATAGTCGACCGCCTTGATCTCCAATCGGTGGAATCCCGCCTTGGTGAAGGTGGCAGATGGTTCACGCATATCGAATACGACGACGTTCGGGCCGGCTTCCGAAGGAGTGACATCTGTTACCAACTCCCATTCAAACACGTTCTCGTAGCCGAAATCCTTCACTTCGATGAAGTGGAAGGACACCTCGAGAAGGCCGACGTCGTCGGTGACTGCCCCGTGTACGCGGATATTGTCTCCGTAGAGGTACCTGCTCTCTGATGAGGGTGAGTAGAGTTCGATGGTAGGTCGATTGGCGTCGACAACCCAGTCGTTCTTCACCAAGACGTTCGAGTTACCCACCGTGTCAATCAGGGTGACTGAGACGACCAGATTGGTTGTATCGATACCCGAGACGATGGGGAAATCCCAGTAATAGCGAGAGGTAGAACCGAGAAGCGGTTGGGCGCGAATGAGTTCTCCAGCGGGTGTGAATGAGAGCCCTTCGCCGAGGTTGGGGTCGTAATTCTCGGTAGTGACCACGATGATTGGGTATTCCTGAACCGGCTCGCTGACTTCAATGGTCAGTCGATGGTCACCAACCTGCAAGGATCCATCAGCGAATTCGTTGATGGTAATCACAGCTTCCGGCGCAGTCGTGTCTTCATGTATGAACCAGGCATTCGAGCGATTGGTAAGCGATACGCGCTCGTTCCCCCAACTGTCGGTGATGGTCATCGCGTACCACGACCAGCGATCCAGTCCTCCAGTGAGGAAGACCTCTCTTACTGAGGATTGGTCTATGTCGAGGGGAGCATAGTTTTCAATCAACATCTCCCATCCGGGGTCATCTGTTATATTGCCTGATTCGTTGTCTTCGAACGGGCTCCCCAAATGTCGGTAGATGTCGTAAGTTTCGCCCACTTCAAGTGAGTTGATCCAACTGATTAGCACACTTTGTTGAGCACCTTGGAGTTGTGGTTGTGCTAGCTGTACTGGAGTGGGAGGTTGTGTGTCTTCAAACACAGCAGTTTCGATGCAGTTCTGTGTGAAAGCAGTGTTCTCAAATGTAGCATTCAGGTGGTTGTAACGCGTTACGGAGGTGACACAGTAGAACGCCATGCGTTCTATGTTGGGGGGTGTGCTAACGATTGCCTGCTGCACGCCATCGGGCACGGTGGCCATCAGTACTGCCACATCTGGGTTGGACAGGTTACTGCTCCCAGATAACGGCGTCATCGAATACCAGACGTGATAGGTTTCTCCTTCTGCACCGACTTGGTCTATCCACGTAACACTCGTTTCTCCACCTCCGAGAAACTGCGCTTGCACGTTGGTGGGTTCAGCCACCCAGTAGGTAAACGCATCTTCGTACACTGGGCCGCCGATGACTTGTGCCGTGATGGAGTCGTTGTGGTTGCCACGCCCGTCGGATAGGGTGACAGCGTAGTAGGCGTATCCGAGTGTCCCCCTCTCAACTTGGTAGATGTAACTGCCAACTCCGGGACCTACGGAGGCGATATGCTCGACATACGGATCCGTCGTGTCGGTGAACATGCTCCCCGAACGCCAGATGTGGTATGTACCGTCGGTCTCTGCAGGTCGATCGTTCCACTGAATGGTAGTGTTCCCCGTCCCTCCCACTGGTTCGGGAACGAATTCGGCACTCACTCCTCCCATCAACTCTCCAGGGGCGACATTGTCCTCCCACACAGGCCATTCAGGGTCGAGCGTATTCGAGCCGAGGAATCGCGTATCTTCGTAGCCGTCGTACACGTAGGTTACCGAGTAGTAGGTAAGCTGGTCAGTGTCAGGCGGAACGGTGTAGGTGAACGAGTTGTTTCCAGCACCCAGCGTGCCAACCAGTTCTCTATCACCAACTGATTCCAACCAAGTCCACGACGAGCGGTTGGCTGGGTCGCTATGTCTGTAGATGTTGATCGTGTATGCATACGGTCCCACTTCTAGGAGGGACCCAGGAATGAGTTCATTGAGGTTAATCCATTGAATCAGCGTCCTGCTGGTGTCCGGGTCGAATGTAGCGTTGACATTGAACGGCGCAGTGATGCCGTGCGTGAATTCGTGCAGCGGTTCATCGAGTTGGCTGGCATTTGGATTCAACAGCGCGCTGATTGAACCGTTAGACAGGATAGTGGTCACAGCATAGTAGAAAGTACCGTTTATTCCCGGTTCAAGCAGGTATCGTACCGAGTGGGACAAGCCGGGGCATTCATTCAGATTGTATTGTGGAGGGCAGGCAGAAATGTTGGCGAACGGAAGTATTGAACCGCTTAGAATCATCGACTCGTTCAGTTGAACAGCACTGCGGTAAACCAGATATCGGGAGTTGGTCATGTTTGTCCATAATGTTCCATCGTTAGTGTCGTAGTTGCGCCACGTCACATCAGTTGCCTCACTGGCCTCATCGAAGATTGCGATAATGTCCTGTGCCTGCAGTGAATTAGCTGGTCCTTCGTCCGCTAGAGCAGGGCCGACCAGCGGTCCTGCCAGCATGCCAATCAGCAGAAAAGTCAGCAGAACAGAGTTAGACTTGGCAGTGCGCACGCTCAATCCCCAGCGTCCGTGTGCCTATGTTGTTGTTATGAGGCTGACGCCACAACGAGGTAATCAGCATCGGAAATGGGAACTAATCACCCGGTTTTCGACATTCAGTCGTCAGTGCCGCCTCCTATGGAGGCGTTGAGCCGCGCGAGCAAGCCCTCGCGAGAGGCCCTAAATCGAACGAGGAAAGTATACGCTCCCCCAGCAGCGGAAATCAGCAATGCTACAGAAAGGGAGTTGATGGCAAGCGCCCCTGTAGGGAGGTCAATTGTGGCGAAATCACCAGCTCCGCGGAACGACTGAATCGCTGCAATGATGGTTGCCAGCATTATGACAACCAATCGGTCTGCCCTGCTGAATCCGCCGTAGTTTCGACCGAGGCCGACAGACTGTGCCTGTGTTCCCATGTACGAACCCATCAAGGTGAGCAGCGCGGAGGAATATCCCAGCCACGAATTGTCACCAATCCAAGCGCTGCTGAGACCGATGGCCACTAGTAGGATTATGTCGACGACACGATCTATTGTGTGGTCCAGAAAGTCACCGTAATCAGACGCCTTCCCGTGGGTGCGCGCAATCTGTCCGTCTAGCGCGTCGAACAGCGAAGCGAGCATCATCAAACCGATTGCACCTAGAAGCATCCAACCACCCTGTGAATCTCTATCGGCGTTGATGTAGATCCACGCCGCCATCAGAGCGAGCACCAAAGTACTCCATGTCAGATGGTTCGGGTTGACGAATTCGAGTTTCGATACGAACGGCTCGAGAATTTTTGTGAACCTAGCGCGCAACTTCTCGACAGCCATTTTCTCACCAATCAACCGTGTAGACGTTCTATCCAGTCTATACTCCGCTCTGGGCGTTCAGGCTTGAATCCATTGCCGACCCATTTGATCAATGCGCTGAATGAGGACTCAGGACTCACCTCCGATGAATCGAGTTCCAGAACTGGAGTGTCCGCCCATTCCTCCCAGTCATTCCACGACCCGCCGAGAAGTTCCCACTCAGAGTTCTCCATCACCTTCTGCTCTGACCATCCGCGAGTCTCATTTCTGGCTGCCAGAAGAGATGGTTCGCACCTGATGATGACGATTGCATCGACATCCAGCAGGTGTGAGAGATGACCGTCCACCAAGGTCATGCAACTGGGCGAGACATTCCAGTCAGTAGTCAATTGATTGCGCAGTAGTTCGACATCGATGGGCGCGGCTCCATCTTCAGCGTCCTCGGCGTCCAGCGCGCCAGCGGCGTCCGCTAGTTCCTCTACCGTCTGTACTGCGACATCCTCGTCCTGCTTCTGGGAGTAGGTACGGCCCACCGCACACATGCTGCTCTTACCACATCCAGGTGTGCCGGTAACGGCGATACGCAGCGCTGGTAAGGAGGCCATTGAAGCCGGCGTAGCGCCGTCGGCCATCAACTTGCGCACCAACTGAAGAATTATACCGCACGACCTCAATCATCTGCTCAGCGAGGGAGTGAGATGAACAGAGAGGATACAGCCACGGCAATCGTGCTCATTGTGGCGGAACCAGGTGCGGAGAGCGA